>CAZHCP010000007.1:0-36649 GCA_964531015.1 uncultured Muribaculaceae bacterium | reverse complement strand
TAATATATTATTTTTCACGGGAATATTTATATATACTTTCATTACGCTATTAATTTCCGTTTTTTTAATATGTGCACCTATTTAGACGGCATACTTCGGGTATGAGCTTATACATTAACTCCGTGATTAAATTTTATTGTTTGCGGAGGAAAGAACAAGTTCTGTCAGGGCAAACAATGCCATAACGTTGGGTATAACCATTAAATTATTAAACATATCCGACAAACCCCAAACAAGACGGCTCGAAACAAGCGAACCAATCATTATAAAACACAATGCCAAAATTGTGTAAACAAGTGTTGCTTTTTTTGTATTAAATTTTTTAAACAAATATTTAACGTTAATTTTACCAAATAAGTTCCAACCTAAAATTGTCGAAAAACCGAAAAAGAACAGACAAACGGCAACAAATCCCGAACTGACAGCCGTTCCCAATACACTGCCGATAGCAATTTGAACGGCATTATTTTCGTTTATAACATTTGTAATATCGCCTGTATATCCTCCCGATAAAACACCGTCTTGCGTATATAAAGTCGAAATTATAACAAGAGCATTAAGCGTAATTATAACGAATGTATCCAAAAATACGCCCATCATTGCGATTGTACCCTGTTCATGCGGAGTTTTAACGTGAGCCAAAGCATGTGCGTGCGGAGTTGAGCCGAGTCCCGCTTCATTTGCAAACAAACCTCTTTTTGCCCCTTGGCTGACCGCCGTTTTAAACGCATACCAAAAACCTCCGCCCAAAATTGCCTGAGGTACGAATGCATATTTGAATATCATATAAAAAGTATCGGGAATATATTTAATACGAACAATCAAAACGGTTAAGCAACCGAAAATAAACAACCCCGCCATTAAAGGTACTACTTTTTCTATAACGGAAGCAAGTCTGTTTATTCCGCCTAAAAAAATTACGGCAGATACAATAACAAGAAAAATTCCGACACACCATGCAGGTATTCCGAAAGCGGATTGAATTGAATTTGAAAGTGCGTTTGATTGAACCATGCACCCCATAAATCCGAGTGCAAGAATTATTGAAACAGCAAAAAAACGGGCTAAAAATTTACCGAAATTACCTTTAAAAGCCTCCGTAATATAATAAACGGGACCGCCCTTAATATTGCCGTGTTCGTCCGTTTTTCTTGTTTTTACGGCTAAAACCGCTTCCGAATATATTGTTGCCATTCCTAAAAATGCAAGCAACCACATCCAAAAAATAGCCCCCGGACCGCCTATTAAAATTGCAGCGGTAGAACCGATAATTGTTCCCGTTCCAACCTGTGCGGCAACTGCGGTTGCAAGTGCCTGAAAAGATGTCATTTTACCTTTTTCGGGTTTTCCGAAAAGACTTAAACCGTTGAAGAGTTGTCCGAATCCTTCTTTAAAACATCTGATTTGAATAAAATTAGTCTTAAACGTGTACCACAAGCCGATAGCGGTAAGCAAAAACACCAAAACATAATTTGATATATATTCGTTAAATTTGCATACAATTGAGTATAATATATTTTCGGCCGTGATAAACATTTGTTTTCCTGTTATTAAAATTTGTTATCGTTTTTTATTATAAAACAAACAAAGTGAAATATGAAATTTCGTACAAATCGGCAAAATTACCCGAAAGTATTAGCCGTGGTTTCGGATTAAAAAAACGAAAAATATGAAAAAATAAAAATGGAATGTGAAAAAGGGGGCTTTTTATGAAATTTCTACGTTACGCTGCATATTTACTTGTTTTAACGGGTGCATTAAATTGGGGGTTAATCGGTATTTTTAACTTTAACCTTATTGAAACAATTTTCGGAGATATGACCTTTTTATCAAGGGCTATATATTCGTTAGTCGGTTCAAGTGCAATTGTTTCAATGTTTATTTTGCCAAAATGCGAACGTGAAGAGGGTAATAAAACCGAGTATTGCGGTTGCAGTTTATAATTTTCCGCATTAAATTACGGAGAAGAAAAACCGACCTTGAAGCAAGGATGATTTCGGGTCGGTTTTTTTATTTTACACTTCGGTAATTTTTCTTAAAAACGGTTCAGTTTGTTCTTTTCTTGACATTACGTTCGGCAATATCGTAAAAGAATTTTCAATAAGTTCATTTAATGCCGTTTCAATTGTTTTTGTACTGTTTTTTAAGGTTGATTTCAAAAACTCTTCATCTCCGGTTTTTAAGTATTTTTCCGCTATATCTTTAACGGATGAAGAACACAAGAAATAAGACTGTTTTTGAGGAACATCGGTAATCATTAGTGCAGATACACCGACATTGTTTTCTTTTTTAAAATCGTTTAAAGCCGAAATTAAATCATCTTTTTTATCAACATACTTTTGAGAATCAAAAGATGAAATTTGTCCTATTGAATAACTGAAATCATTTCCGTTCTTAAAAACTTTATTGTCATAATCTACAAGTTCTTTTTCATCCAAGCCTTCAAGTGCGGCATCTCTTTGCGAAAGCAAATTTTTGACAAAAGTATCTTTGTCTTTAATATCGGCTATTTCTTCCAATTGTTTTGCAGTTTTTATATCCTGCGTTGTTGTAGTAACGGAAGTAAAATTATCGGTATCGGAAACTATCGCACTCCACAAAATTCCCGCAATATCGGGCGGAATGGGTATATCATTTGCCTTAAACTCTCTTGCAACAAGAGTAGCGGTAGCACCTGTATTGCTGTATGTAATCGGAATACGCTCATCCTGTGATATAAATTCCTGTTTGTGGTGGTCGATAATTTCTTTTATGTTTTCCCTTTTTATACCGTCTGCCTGTTGACTTGCCGCATTATGGTCAACCAAAATAACTTCGTTTTCATCAGGATTTAATATTTCATCCAAGGTAATTATGCCTTTAAATTCTCCGTTGTTAACAACCGGAAACACCTGATGATTGCTGTTTTTTGCTTTTGTTTTTATGTCATCGACGGAATCCGATTCATCAAACACAAGCATATCTTTGCTCATAATATTTGAAACGGGCGTGCTTTGTTCCAAAAGTTTAGCGGAAGTTGAAGTTCCGTGTGCCGTTGAAAAGATTATGATGTTTTTTTCTTTTGCCAATTCTTTGATTTTTTCGGAGGGCTTTTTATTTTTCGTAATAACAATGGCTTTAACACCGTTGTTTATAACTTCTTCCTGAATATCATCTCTGTCGCCGACAAGCACCATTCCGTTCTTATAATCAATATCTTTTGTCGTGTCATAAGAATATACACCCATTTTTACATTACCTTCAAGAGTATCGTTTAAATATTCCTCTCCCGACAAAACTTCTGCTTCCAAAAGCGTTTTTAACTTATCAAACGTAATATTTTTATCTTTCAGACTGCTTAAATGGTCTATTTTGCTCAAATTGAAATTTACGATATCTTTTGCCGTAATCATACCTACGGGCTTGTTTTTGTCGTCAAGAACGGGGATTTCTTCCAAATTGCTTTTTAACATTAAATTATAAAGTTCTCTTATTGAACTGTCGGGTTTTAGCGATAATTCTTCAATATTTTTTTTGTTGTATATGTCGGATACCGAAAGTGCCAAATTTGTTACTACTTTCGGACGTTGTACGTTGAAATATGCCAGTGCAAATTCGGTTTCTTTGTTAATATCGCCTGCCGCCAACGGAATAAACTTATCATCGTTACTTGATTTTAAATTTTCGGATAGCGTTGAATATCCGATTGCAGAACAAACTGAATCGGTATCGGGTTTTTTGTGTCCGATTACATATTTTGTACCTAAAAATGCAGGCGAATAAAAATTGTTATTAATTATGTTCATAATGTTTCTCCTGTTTTCTTTAAAACAGCTGAAAAAATATTTTGCCGTATTTTAATGAATTGTAATAATATTTTGCATGAATTTATGTTCGATATAAAATATAAATAGTGTTTATAAAGGAGGTTTATATGAGAGTAAGTTCAATACAAAACACGTTTTTTAAACCGCAGGTTAATTTAAAATCGGCGAAAAAATTGAGTTATGCTTCAATTCCGCAAATGAATTCGGATATGGTGTCATTCAAAGCGAAAGCGAATAAAAAAGATGTGAATGTTGACATTGAAAAGGCAAAATTCGTTGCAAACAGTTTGTCAACGTCAACATCAGGTCACAGAGCAGAATACGGCGGTAAAAATTTCACCCCCGATATAGTAAGATTGATTACGCTCGGTGTTGCGGATTTTGCAAAAGAAGAAGCTCAAAAAAACGGCAACAGACCGACCGTTTTAATCGGCGGTGATACCCGCAAGGCAAGCAGAGAATCTTTGCCGCTTATAAAAGATACGTTGCTTAAACAAAATGTTGACGTCATAAACATTGAAGAGCCCGTTCCGACTCCTCTTCTTGCAATTGCCGCAAAAAATTACGGCACGGATATTGCTGTTTTAATGACGGCAAGTCATAATCCTTGGGGGGACGGCGGTTTTAATTTGGTTACAAAAGCAGGTGCAATCGCTCCCGCAAGCGTTACAAAAGAAATTGCAAAAGGAATTGTAAAACACGCCGAAAAAGGTTCATTTATCGAATATGAAGATAACGGTGCAAAAGAAACAAAACTTTATCCTTACGAACTTTATAAAAATGAAATTAACGATTTGAATTTAATAAATTGGGATAACATCAAAAATTCGGGATTAAATGTATATTATGACGGCTTAAACGGTTCGGGCATTTTTGTTATGCCTAAAATTCTTGATGATTATGAAATTCCTTATACGGAAGTAATTTCCTCGGGGCAGGAAGGTCCTAATCCGATTGATAAAAATTTAGCAATGCTTGAACGGGAAGTTGCCGACGGAAGCGAAGAACTTCGCCTTGGTATCGCAAATGACGGTGATGCCGACAGGTTTGGCGTAGTTGATGAAAACGGGAAATTTATAACTCCTAACGATGTGTTAACTTTGGTTGCTTATCACTTGGCAAAAAATAAAGGAATTGAAGGTACAATTATTCGTTCGCAGGCTACTTCAATGCAACTTGACGGAATTGCGGAAAAATTCAATTTTGATTTAATTCAAACTCCCGTCGGTTTTAAATATATTGCCGAAGACATTGAAGATTTAAGAAAAGAAAATAAAGATATTTTGCTTGCGGGGGAGGAATCAGGCGGTTTAACCGTTAACGGTCATATTCCGGAAAAAGACGGTATTATTGCTTTACTTTTGGTAATGGATTTGGTTGCGACCGAACATAAACCGGTTTCTCAAATTTTATCCGACATAAAACAAGAATTACCCGCATATTATGTAAACGGTGACTTCAACAAACATTTAAAAAATGATGATGATAAAAATATTATTATGAAAAGAGTTGAAAACATATTTAACAATGCCGTTGAAGGAGATACCGCATTTGGTGATGATTTTGAAATTGATGCGGAAAAATCATTAAAAATTAAACAGGAAATGGAACATTACAAAAAAGGCGGTGACGGCATTAAATTGTTTATGACTGACGGTTCTACCGTTCTTGTAAGAAAAAGCGGTACCGAATCGCTTGTGCGGTGCTATATTGTCGGCGTGGGAGCAGATGAAGAAGCCGCAACAAACAGTAAAGATAAGTTACAAAAAATTATGAATGAAATATTTGAAGTCTAAATTTTAATATTTATAATTTAGAATTTTAAAACCGGTTCTTTTGAGCCGGTTTTATTTTCATAATATTAAAAATATTATTTTAAAAAGTTAATTCTTAATTTTTGTTCCCAATCATAAGCGGTTTTAATACTTTCTTCCAAAGAACGTTTGTTTTCCCAACCCAAAATGCTTTTTGCTTTTGAACTGTCGGCAACAAGAACGGCAGGGTCGCCTTCTCTTCTTCCCTCATATTTTACGGGAATACTTTTATTTGTAACTTTCCCGCAACAGTCAAAAACTTCTTTTACGCTGTTTCCGCAACCTGTTCCCAAGTTAAAGAAATTTGTTTTCCCGCCTTCAAACAGATATTTCAACGCTAAAACATGGGCATTTATTAAATCCGTAATATTTATATAATCACGAACGCAAGTACCGTCTTTTGTGTTGTAATCCGTGCCGAATACTGAAAATGTTTTTGCACCGTCAAATGCAGATTTTAAAATATTCGGGATTAAATGCGTTTCAGGATTATGCCATTCGCCAACAAGACAATCTTCATCAGCACCCGCAACATTAAAGTATCTTAACCGAACACTTTTTAAATCATAAGCATTATCATAATCATCAAGTATTTTTTCAACCATTAATTTTGAACTGCCGTAAGGATTAATCGGATTTTGAATATGTTTTTCGTCTATCGGGGTGTATTCGGGTTCTCCGTATGTTGCCGCCGTTGAAGAGAATACAATTTTTTTAACATTTGCTTCAAGCATTGCATTTAGCAGATTTAGCGTTCCGTAAACATTGTTATAGTAATATTTTTGAGGATTTTTCACTGATTCTCCGACTTGTGAATATGCCGCAAAATGGACAACAGCTTCTATGTTATGTTTTTCAAATACGGATTTTATATCTTGTGAATTTTTTAAATCACCTTTGATAAAATCAATAAATTTGCCGTTTAAATTTAATTTCTTTAATTCTTCGATAATTTCCGCATGTCCGAGTTCCAAACTGTCAAAAACAACGACATCGAAACCGTCTTTTAAAAGTTTTAAAACGCAATGACTTCCGATATATCCTGCTCCGCCCGTTACCAATATCATTTTTTTATCCTTTCAAACACATCAAAAACTTTGTTTTTTATAATTTACTCACATTCCTCCGGAAGGTTTATAAGATAATCAAGATATTCGTTTTTTAATTTCGGGTTAATTCTTTTCAACAATTCGTCTTTTGTTATGTATTCTTTTCTGATTGCTACTTCTTCGATACAGCCGATTTTTTTACCGGCGTTTAATTCCATTGATTGAACAAAATTGCTTGCCTGCAAAAGTGTATCAAAAGACCCCGTATCCAACCAAACAAAACCTCTTCTTAAAATTTCAACTTTCAGTTCGTTACGTTCGAGATAAATTTTATTCAAATCCGTAATTTCGAGTTCACCTCTTGCGGAAGGTTTTAAAGATTTTGCATATTGAATTGCTTTATTGTTGTAGAAATACAAACCTACAACAGCATAATTTGACTTCGGATTTTTCGGTTTTTCTTCCAGAGAAATTACATTATTATTTTTATCAAATTCAACAATGCCGAATTTTTCGGGAGTTTTAACTTCGTAGCCGAAAACAGTTGCCCCTTTGTTATCATTCATTATATTTTGAAGTCGTTTTGAAAAATTTTCACCGTAGAAAATATTATCACCCAAAATCAGAGCAACGTTATCTTCACCTATAAATTTTTCACCGATAATCAAAGCATCGGCAATACCTTTTGTTTCATACTGAACTTCATATTGAATTGAAATTCCGATTTGAGAACCGTCACCGAGCAATTTTTTAAAATTATCCAAATCATCGGGATTTGAAATAATCAGAATATCTTTAATCCCCGCAAGCATAAGCGTTGTCAACGGGTAATAAATCATCGGTTTATCGTAAACCGTCAATAATATTTTTGAAATCGGCAAAGAAGCGGGATACAAACGAGTACCTGCACCGCCCGCCAAGATAATTCCTTTTGTTTTTTTCATACACTGCAACTTTCCGAACTTTGTTTTAACTATCGTACCTGTTTTAATAAATTTACGGTTTCAATTGCGGCTCTTGCCGAATCCGAACCTTTATTTCCGGCTTTTGTGCCTGCTCTTTCAATTGCCTGTTCGATATTTTCGCATGTCAGTACGCCGAAAATAACAGGGATTTCCGTTTCAAGAGAAACAGCGGCAACACCTTTTGAAACTTCCGCACAAACATAATCATAATGAGATGTTGAGCCTTTTATAACTGCACCGAGGGTAATAATTGCATCATATTTGCCGGTTTTAGCGGCTTTTTTCGCAACCAACGGAATTTCAAATGCACCGGGAACCCACATTATATCAATATTCTTTTCATCCGCACCGTGTCTTTTTAACTCGTCAACGGCACCCGATAATAATTTTGAACCGATAAATTCGTTAAAACGAGCAATTACGATACAAAATCTTTGTTCCGTTAAGGTAAGCATTCCCTCAAATATATTAGCCATATTATCTCCTTGTTTCTGTTTGATACATCCATTTTACAACATATATCAAAAATATAACAGTCAGAATAAAGATTTTTTACATGACAGGTTAAAATTTCCGTCATTGCGAAAATGTTTGTAAACATTAACAAAAGAAATATCTTTGTTTATTTGTTTTATTAATTCGTCCGTTGTCGGGAATTTTAATTGATTTCGTATTTTTGTAATGAATGAAATTTTAATGTTTTCGCCGTATATATCCTCGTTAAAGTCCAAAATATGAACTTCCGATTTTAACTTTAATTCGTTGTTTAAGTCGGGTACACATCCGTAATTAAAAATTCCGTTATATTCTTTATTATCAACCGTAACGGTTACGTAATATACTCCGAAAGGAACGGTTACTTTTAAATCGGGGAAATTTATGTTAGCACTGGGAAATCCTAATTTTGAAGCAATTTTATCACCGTGAACAACATTTCCTTTTATAAAATAATTGTAACCGAGCATTTTATTTGCATTGTAAAAATCGCCCAAGGATAATTTATCTCGAATTGCACTGCAACTTACAACAAGGTTATTTATTACAAAGGGCGGAATTTCAAAATATTTGTAATTATATTTTGCCGAGTTTTTACGCAAAAAATCTCCGTTGCCTTCTTTGTTAAAGCCGAATGTGTGATTAAACCCGGTTGTTATTGCCACGGGAGAAAAATATTTAACCAGAATATCGCTTAAATATTCACCTGCCGATAATTTCATACATTTTGAAAAATCCAACAAGATTACATTGTCTATACCCGTTTTTTCAAGGATTTCAAGTTTTTCGTCGAGCGTTAAAATTTGCGGGATTTTTTGATTACTTAAAAATGAACACGGATGTTCGTTAAAAGTTACAACCGTTGAAACCGTATTGTATTTTTTTGCGGTATGAACGGTATTTTTAAGCACTACTTCATGCCCTTGATGTAATCCGTCAAAAAAGCCTAATGCCAACGAAGAGTTATTAATATTTGTTAATTTATCAAAAATTTGCATAACTTAATTATAGACAAAAATTAAATATTGTTGAATACTAAAATTAAGAAGGTAAAAATGTTTACAAATAAATCGTCATTAATAAACCAAAATAATTATTTCATTTACCAAAATTACGTTAAAAATTTTTTTGGTGCATATTTTGATGAGGAAGGTAATTGCACTTTTAAACTGTTAACATTTGCCGATAGCGAAAATGTTGTTCTTGAAGTCAAAAGAAAAGGTTTACCCGTTTCAAAATTTAATATGTTAAAATCGGATATTTGTGTTTGGCAAATAACGTTGGATAATTTGCAAATTCAATCCGGTGACAGATATCGTTACGTAATTACAAGAAAAAACCAAACCTTCTGCGTAAAAGACCCTTGTTCAATGTGGCAGGATTCCTATTTTAAATGGTCAATCGCATATAATCACAATTTGTTTGAATGGAATGACACAAAGTGGATAAATGCACTTGATAAAAGAAGAATAAGCCGGCTTGCAAACGATAACAACATTCTTTCTTCCGTTGATGAATTAAGAATTTATGAATTACACACAGGCACTTTTACGAAAGAAGGAACTTTTGAAAGTGCAAAAAAAGCATTGGATAAAATTGCAGGGGAATTAAAATTTAATGCAATTGAAATCATGCCTGTTGAAAACACATATTCTTTCAATTGGGGATATGACGGAGTCGATAAATATGCTCCAAACCACACTTACGGAACTCCGGATGATTTAAAATCGCTTATTGATTATGCACATAAACTCGGTTTAAACGTAATTATGGACTTTGTTCCAAATCATTTCGGTCCTGACATTGCGGAGCTTCAAAACACGGGTCCGTATTCCGAAGGAACAAATTGTTTCGGCTATAAATTTAATTTTGAACATGACGAATACAGCAAATATGTAAGAGATTTTATTATCGGTGCCGCTTTAAATTGGCTTATAAACTACCATTGCGACGGTTTAAGAGCTGATATGACAAAATTTATGTGCAGTGATTACACAATGAAACAAACGGTTGCCGAAATTAATTACTATATCCCGAATGCTTTTTTGATTGCGGAAGACGGGCGGGATAACGACATAAGAGTTACAAAGCCTTTTACTCAAACGGAAATTGATGAAAACGAATATAAACATTTGAAATTTATAAAAAAAATAAAAAATAACAATATTTCACTTACCAACCTCGGTTTTGATACGGAATGGGATTTCCCTTATCATAAACAAATTGTGTCCTCATTGCTCGGCTATTGGGATTGCAGAATTAAAAATCTGTCAGATTTTGATATTTCGCTAAAAACGGCACAAACAAGAGTAAAATACCCGATGAGCCATGACGAAATAGGAAATGTTGACGGTACAAGGCTTATTACAAAACTTTTTGCGGATAAACTTAAACTGACGGATTGCATTTGCGGTTGTACAAACAACGAAAAATGTAAAAAATCCGCACATACCGCTCAAAAAATTCTTGTTACGCTTTTATCGGGCGAACTTGAAAAAATGACCGAAGAAGAAAGCAAATGTTTTTATAATTCTCTTGATTTAAACATAAATTACCCGTTTGAAACGGTTTATAATACTTTTATCGAGTCGGTCAAATTGCACAAAATCGCAATCGGGAAAACATACTCGATACCCGGCCCAAAAATGATATTTCAGGGCGATGAATCGGGGGATATTTCGTATTTTAAATTTTTCAGGAAATTTTCAATCGGTCAGGAACCTTACCTGTACGACAAAGGCTATAAACCGGGGTTGTCCGCATTTTTGGATTCAAAACTTAATTCGGTTTATGTTGCCGAAAAATATGCACATATAAATCAAGAAATCGAAAAATTTATGAAAGACCTTAATATTTTGTGCGAAAATAATATTGCCCTTACTATCGGGCATATTGAAAAAACTTTTGCTCATAATAATTCCGATATTCACGCAATTCACTGCAAAAAAATATATAATGAAATATTTTCAATTTCTAATTTTACCTCCGTTAATTATTTGAATAATTACGGAATACTTTTCCCGAAAGGCGAATGGAAGGAAATTTTTAATTCCGATAACAAAGAATACGGCGGTGAAGATAAATATTTAAACAATAATCTTTCAAAAGAACAATATAAATATGTTTCCATACCTGCTTACGGAATTATGTTTTTTGAAAAAGTACAATAATTAAATTCTTTCCAAAACGTATTTTACCGCACCTGCATTTTCTGAAAATACCAACTTCGCATTGTCACAATATTTTTTGTATTTATCATTGTCCGAATAAAAAGAAATTAATTCATCGGTTAATTCCTGACCGTTATTAACGATAACGGCACAATTTTTTTCGCAAACAATTTTATAAACATCTTTAAAATTAAAAATTACGGGTCCCGATAAAACAGGCTTGTTCCAAATATTTGCTTCCAAGGGATTATGTCCGCCCGTTTGCACGAAACTTCCGCCGATAAATGCCAAATAACAAACGGAATACAGTTTTGATAATTCGCCCATTGTATCAAGTAAAATAACTTCGTTTTCGGAATAATCATCTTTTAACGAACGTTTGCCCCATTTAAAACCTGATTTGTTAAGTAATTCGCAAACTTCATCATATCTTTGCGGGTGTCTTGGAACTAAAAGCAACTTTGCGTCCTTTTGGCAATCTTTTAATTTTTTAAATGAGTCGATTATAATTTCATCTTCGCCTTTGTGCGTGCTTCCTGCAATAAATAAACGAAAATTCGTTAATTTTAATTCATTTTTGAATGCAATAACTTCTTCTTTTGACAGGTTTTGAGAAATATCAAATTTTAAATTTCCCATAACGGAAACTTTGTCGATTTCCGCACCGATTTCCTTCATTCTGTCCGAATCTGCCCGTGATTGCATAAATATTTGTTCGTAACATTTAAAAATCGGGGAAAGCAAATATTTGATTTTTTTATATCCGTTGAACGAATGCGGAGATATTCGACCGTTTATTGTATAAACTTTAATATTCATAAGTTTTGCAATAATAACAAAACAAGGCCAAATTTCCGTTTCCGCAATAATAATTTTTTCGGGGTTATATGTTTTTAAAAAGGATAAAACAGAAAAGAAAAAGTCAAACGGAAAATATGTTATTTTATTGACAATTTCACTCATCGATTTTTTGGCAATTTCCTGCCCTGTTTTGGTTGTTGTCGTTAAAACAATATATTCTTCGGGGTGCATTTTTCGGTATTCTTTTACAAGTTCTTTTATTGCATTTGTTTCTCCGACCGAAACGGCATGAAAAACGGTTGATTTAGTGCATTCCTTTTCTCTCTTGTAAAATCCGATTTTTCGAAAAAAACCCGCTCTGAATTTCGGCTGTATAAGCATTGCCGCCGCAATAACCGGTATAAGCAATACTGCCGCCGAAATTAAGAAAATATTATAAATAATTAATAAACTAATTCTCATCATCCCTGTTGTCAATCTCATTATTGTTCATAATCAGTTCGTTCGAAACATTCATTTGTTCGGGCGTAACTATTTGAATACCGAATTTTGTTCTGAATAAATGTTTTACGGTTTCGCTTTGAATTTCAAACATCATGTTGTTAAACAGGTCATAGGCTTCTTTTTTATATTCCAAAAGCGGATTTTTCTGCCCGTAAGCACGTAAACCTATACCGTCACGCAACATATCAAGGTTGTGTAAGTGGTCAATCCATTTGTTATCGACAACTCTTAAGAGCAAATCCCTTTCAAGATTTCTCATTACGTTATCCGATGAAAACGCTTCTTCTTTTGTGTGGTTTAAATTATATTGTTCCGCAACCCTGTTGTAAAAATCAACGGTTCTTTCTTCGTGCTCACGGTAGGCTTCAAGTGCAAAATCTTTTATTTTTTCATAAACGTTTTCGTATTTAAGCCCTTGAATGTCTTTTACTTCTATATGAGATAATTGCGGAATTTCCGAATGAATTTCTTTTACCAATGAAACCAAATCTTCATATATATATTCATCGGGGTTCATTCCGGGGGCTATATATGATTTTAAAATTCTGTCCGTTTCTCGTTCAATCATATATATAATATCTTCATGCAAGTCTTTATTTTCAATGACTCTGTTTCTTTGAGCATAGAATTTTTCACGTTGCAAATTCATAACGTCATCATATTCAAGAACGCTTTTTCTTGCATCGAAATGGAAAGTTTCCACTTTCTTTTGGTTAGAAGCAATCTGACGTGTAATTAACGTATTTTCGATAGCCATATCTTCTTCAATATTAAAAGTATTCATAAGAGCAAGTATTTGTTGACCGCCGAAAATTCTCATCAAACTGTCTTCCAATGACAGGAAAAATCTTGTAGAACCGGGGTCGCCCTGACGAGCCGCACGACCTCTTAACTGGTTGTCGATACGTCTTGATTCGTGTCTTTCGGTACCTATTACGTGAAGTCCGCCCGCTTTGATAACTTTTGCGTGCTCTTCCTCGGTAATTTTTCTTGTTTGTGCAAGAACTTCGTTTTTAACGGTTTCGTAATCGAGTGTGTTTTCCGGGGTAATACCTCTTGAAATCAATTCTTCCTTTGCCAAATACTCGGGATTACCGCCCAATAAAATATCGGTACCTCTGCCTGCCATATTTGTTGCAATCGTAACCGCACCAAGCCTGCCTGCCTGAGCGATAATATATGCTTCACGCTCGTGGTGTTTTGCATTTAATATGTTATGCTTAATTCCTCTTTGTTTTAACAAATCGGAAACCAATTCGGATTTATCGATACTGATTGTACCGACAAGAACGGGTCTGCCTTCTTTGTGCATTTTAATTATTTCATCCACAACGGCAAGGTATTTTATTTTTTCCGTTTTGTAAATGATATCCGGCAAGTCTGTTCTTATGTCACTTTTGTTTGTCGGAATTTTTGTAACTTCAAGGTTGTAAATTTTACCGAACTCCGCTTCTTCGGTCATTGCGGTACCTGTCATACCCGATAACTTCGGATATAACCTGAACAGATTTTGGAATGTAATGCTTGCAAGTGTTTGCGTTTCATCCTGAATTTTAACGCCTTCTTTTGCTTCGACAGCCTGATGTAAACCGTCCGACCAACGACGACCTTCCATAAGACGTCCCGTAAATTCGTCAACAATAAGGACTTCACCGTTTTTAATAACATAGTCGGTGTTTAAATGAAATAACTCTTTTGCTTTTAATGCTTGAAGCAAGTGGTGAGCATATTGATTGTTAATATCAAAAAGGTCGGGAATTTCAAGAATTTCCTGAGCTTTGTCGATACCTTCTTCCGTCAGGATAACATTTTTATTTTTTTCATCAACTTCATAATGTTTTATTTTTTCGAGTTGCGGAGCAACAGCCGCCATTGTTCTGTAAAGTTCGGCAGATTTGTCGAGCCTTCCGCTGATAATAAGAGGGGTTCTTGCTTCATCAATCAAAATACTGTCAACTTCATCGATAATGGCATAATTGTAAGGACGTTGAACCTTTTGTTCCACGCTTTGAGCCATATTATCCCTTAAATAATCGAAACCGAATTCGTTATTTGTTCCGTAGGTAATATCGCATTCGTATGCTTTTTTCTTTTTTTGAAAATCGTCAAATTCGTTCATGCCCGATAAAATAACACCGACGGAAAGTCCCAAAAATTTAAAGATTTTTCCCATCCAATCGCTGTCACGCTTAGCGAGGTAATCGTTAACGGTAACGATATGCACCCCTTTTCCGGTGAGTGCGTTCAAATAAGCGGGTAATGTTGCGACCAGTGTTTTACCTTCACCCGTTCTCATTTCTGCGATGTGACCTTCATGCAGGAAAATACCGCCCAATAACTGAACATCAAAATGACGCATGTTAAGGACTCTTTTCCCTGCTTCACGAACGGTAGCAAATGCTTCCGGCAAAATCGAATCCAGTGCGTGTTTTTCAAGTTCTCTGTCTTTTTTTATATCGTCGGATTTCGGACGATTTGCCAATATTCTTTTAAATTCAATCGTTTTTTCTCTTAATTCGTCGTCGGAAAGTTTTGAAAAACTTTCTTCAAGTGCGTTAATATGCTCTACAATCGGCATCATTTTTTTAATTTTGTTATTATTCGGGTCACCCAATAATTTGAGCAGTAAATCAATCATTCTCCCTAATCTCCGCAATATCTGTATAATACATAATTTTAGCACATAAAAAAAATATTTTAATAACATTAATTATTTTTTAATTATTTGGGGAAGAAAGTAATTGTTACAAAATTTTACAAAAAGACGAAAATTATTAAAGAATTTTTATTAAATTCCGAAAATAACATTAAAGGAAAAGGAGTCAGCATGAATATTTATTCACTTGCCGCAAAATTTTTGGAATCACAAAAGGCAAAAGGGAATGATGAAATTACGCAAGAGGTGATTGAAAATGCTTATAAAAAAATAAGCGATGACTTTGCGAAAGCGGGATATTCCCATGACCCGATTTGGGATATAAATGAAGACAGTGACGGCATGATAGATGAAGAAGAATTTATAAATATTATGAATACGGCACTTTCCGACGTAAATAATAAATCTTCAAGCGTTGAAGATTATAAAATATTTTTTGGAATTTTTAATGAAAATGACGATGAAGGTATAAAAATTGACGAATATAACGGCATTATTTCAAGTAATAATAATAAAGACGGTAATGCAATAACCGGTTACAGCCTATGGACAACGTTTTTGCATGGCGAAAATGAAGATGAAGCAATGAACGAAAGACTTTCGCTTCAGGAAGAAGAAACAGAACAAAACGAAATTTCCTCGGGATTGAATACAATTCTTCAAAATGTTTCCGAGGCGGAAATTGAAGAAATTGCGGAAAAAATCGCTAACGGTGAAGAAGAACTTGAAGATTATGAAACAAAATTGATTTATGATGACTTTATGGAACTTTCCGACACCGTGGATGATATTAAAAATAATAATACGGAAACGCAAATCAGCGAAAATTTACGGGTAAATGAACAAAATGAAACGGCAAACATTGAAAACGAGCCGGATGAAGAAATAAATACGGAAGAAATACAAAACTCCGAAAATATTGATAATTCTTCAAATATAAATGTTTCAAGTACAAATGCTTTGCAAAAAACGGAAACTATCGATACCGAATTGGCGAACAGGCTTGATTTAAAGCTTGGAAACGGTTTTTGTGCAAGAGTTGAAGAAATTGCGGAAAACATTAACTGTAACCCCAATGACCTGCTTGCAATGATGTATTGCGAATCGGGGCTTGACGCTCACAGAAGCAATGCGGCGGGAAGCAGTGCCGTCGGACTTATCCAATTTCTGCAAAGTACGATAGAAAATCTCGGTTACACAAGGGATGAAATGTTAAGCATGTCAAACGTGGAACAGCTTGACGTTGTTGAAAAATTCTTTGTCGAAAATAAAAATTGGAAGTTTGACTCCGATACAAAACTTGATGCTGGAACACTCTATGCACTTTGTTTTCTGCCGAATGAGGCAACTTCGGAAGTCCTTTGTAACAATTCCGATAAACTTGCTTGGGCATACAACGCAAATCAAGGGCTCGACCAAGACAAAGACGGACAAATTACAAAAAGTGATTTAGCCGAAATAATTGCAAAAAAATATGATGAAATGTACCAATATTTTTAATATTTAATATTTAATAAATTCCCCCTTAAATTCTCGACCGGTAAAATATATCAATCGGTCGATTTTCATTTTGTAAAATTAATTGTAAATTTTTATTAAGATATGTAATAAATAATGGCAAAAAATAAAAATCAGGGGTTTAATATAAACAGAAAGTAAGTAACATGGAAGGTCTAAATATGAATATTTCAGGAGTAAACTGCACACCGTTAAAACCTGCATTCGCAAGCAATTCTAATGAAGATTCAAAATATCGGGATGTTTTAACCGCAACGGATAAACTTGAAGACAGTTTGGTATTATCGTCCGATATAAAATCACCGATTCAAACAGTTGCTGCAGTCGGTTTGGCTACCGTTGTTGCATTTGTTTCGGGAAGAAAAATAGGAAGTTTGATTAGTACTTTTGCTAAAAATGCACCGACTCAACTTGAAAACACCTTAAAAAAAGGTGCCGATTTTGTAAAAACAAAAGCAGAAGGTCTAAAAATTGATAATCCTGCAAATATTGCGGAAAAATTAAAAAATAAAACGGGTAAACTTCTCGTAAGTGCAGAAAAAACAGGCAGAAACGCTTATCGCAAATTCGCAAACTTAGGCTTAAAAGAAGGTGCTTTACGTGCCGATAACGCATTCAAAAACTTAGCCGGTGTTGCTACCGTTGCTTCGGTAATTCCTCCTGTTTGTAAAAGAGATACAAACGGTGACGGAGTTGCCGATATCGCCCAATTTAAAAAAAATGTATATACGGGTACAAAAAGTAAATGCGGAGATATGGTTAACTCGGCTTCTAAAATTGCGGAAGCAATTTCAATCTTAACTCAAGAATAAAAAAGACTCTATTCTAAAAGACCATAAAAAGAGAACATTTCGGAAACGGATTGTTCTCTTTTTTTATTGCTTAATTAATTGTAAAGTTTTCTTCATATATACCGTAATTAAGGCAAAAATTTTAAGTCATACGTTTTATATAAGTATAAAGTAAGTAAAGGTGAAAACATGAACATTTCTGCAACTCCTTCGGTTATCTCAAAACCGGCGTTTAAAAGCGATTCTAACGAAAAAGAATACAATGAAATTACAAAAGTTACGGATAAAATCGAAGATAAATTTGTATCTTCAAAAGATATAAAATCTCCGATTTTAATTGTCGGTTCCGTTTTGCTTGCAGGTGTTACGGCTTTTCACGGAGTAAAAAGTGCTTTAAAAATAATAACAATAAAACACCCTGATTTTGCGGAAAAGCTGATAAATAAATTAAAAACTTCTGCGGATTTGACAAAACAAAAAGCCGATAAATTGCAACAAGCCGATTCTAAAAACGTTATCGGAAAAATGAAAAATTTTACGGGAAAAGTACTCGGAAAAATTGAAAAAACTTCAAGAAATACTGCCGGCAAAATTACGGCAGGATTTGAAGAAAATACAAAAAAACAAATTTTGGAAAGTGTAAAAAAGGAAAAAATTGCAGAATTAACAAAAGAAAAATCGCAAGATTTTGCAGATATTTCGCAAGATATGTCAGAAAAATTGCAACAGGAAATTAAAGAAAAAGCTCAAAAATTTATAGATGAAAATAAAGAAAAAATATTTGAAGAAAGTAAAGATAAAATTTCCAAAATTAAGGCTGATAAAACAGTGCAGAATATAGGCGGGGCACTCGGTTCCGCAGCTATCGTTACCGGCGTGAGTGTTGCCGATTTTAATGATGACGGTGTTTCGGATATTGCTCAGCGTAGTCAGAACGTGTATAAAAATACAAAAGATTGTTGCAAAGGACTGATTTCCGCATCAGGTATAATAACGGAAGCAATTGAACTTATATCATAGATTTTTTACTCTAAACTCTCTAAAAGAAACAAACCCTCATTTCGGTTTGTTTCTTTTATAATGTAAACATGAAAAATATTACGATAAAAAAAGCGAATAAAGATATTGTAGGCGAATTAAATTCAATTGAATTTGATAAATCATACATTGAGGTTGCGAAAGCCAAATATATCGGTGAAACATATAAAATTTTCAATTTAAAACCTTATGAAGCCAATATTTTAAAGCAAATATGTCTGTCTTTGGGATTTGATTGTGCCGTCAGCAGAAATACAATTACTTGCGGTTGCGAGTTTACAAATGCAATTTTATTCGGTTCAAATTCTCAAATAACAAAACTTACGCAAAAATTAAAAAAGCAACCGTTCAGACTTAAAAATTTGGCACAAGAATTTGAAAATGTGCAAAACAACAAAATCAAACCGCTCTTAATTAACGGATATACTTTTGACACCTCAAAATCTTACATTATGGGGATTTTAAATGTCACGCCGGATTCTTTTTCTGACGGTGGAAAATATAATAATGTAAATTCGGCATTAGAACATACAAAAAAATTAATCTCCGACGGTGCGGATATTATTGATATTGGCGGAGAATCAACAAGACCCGGAGCAATTCCCGTTTCATCCGACGAAGAAATTTCAAGGGTTATTCCGGTAATAAAAAAAATCAGAGAAAATAATATAAACATTCCGATAAGCGTTGATACAAGAAATTTTGAAACGGCAAAATCGGCAATCGAAGCCGGGGCAAACATCATAAACGATGTTTCGGGCTTGGATTATGACAATAAACTTTTTGATTATGTAACATCAAAAAATATCCCTGTTGTAATTATGCATTCAAATAAAGTTCCTGCCGTTTGCGAAAATTTTACGGAAGGTAATGCAATTGAAGAAATCTTTTTTTCATTAAAAAACAAAATCGAGTTACTCAAAAGCAAAAACATGACGGGTGAAAATATTATAATTGACTTAGGCTTCGGCTTCGGGAAATCGGCGGAAACCAATTTTGAATTGCTTAATGCGACGGAGGAATTTAAAACGTTAAATCACCTGATTTTGGCGGGTATTTCACGTAAAAGTTTCCTTAAAAATTCTTTTGACGATGTTGAAACGGCAACCGGGTTTTATTCAGCCGTTCTTGCAACAAAAAACGTTAACATACACAGAGTACATAATGTAAAATTAACAAAACAATTTTTGAATTATGCGGAAAAATTAAATTAATATGAAATTTTACCCATTACAACAGGCATTTTGGCTCCCGTACAGCTTGGGACATTATTGGGTAAATTTTTCAATGCAAAATATCCCAAATAAGCAAATGCTATACATTCTTTAAATTTATTCGGAATATTGTAATCATCGTGAGTTTTAACGGGAATTGAAGGCAAATATTCTTTTAAATATTTAATCAATGTCAGGTTATAAGCACCACCTCCGCCTAAAACGATTTCATCAATTTTGGTTTTAGGAAATATAAAATTTTTGTATGACTCCGCAATTACAAGTGCCGTAAGGTTTGTAACGGTTGCCATGACATCATGCTTGTTTTTGGGGGCGAATTTATATGCGTTCAGTGCGTAATCTTCATTATAAAGTTCTCTTCCCGTAGTTTTGGGAGGCGGAAGTTTATAATATTCTTCATCGTACAAATAATTCAGCCAGTTTTTATCGACTTTTCCTTTTGCCGCAAAACTGCCGTCCTTATCGTAAGGAACGGAAAATAATTTATTAGAGAAATAATCAATTAACATATTGCCCACGCCGTTATCAAATGCAAAAGTTTCGCAATCTTTTGATAAAACGGTTACGTTTGAAATTCCGCCTATATTTTGTATAAGCCTGTTTTTATCGGTACCGAACAAAATTATATCCGCAAAAGGAACGAGCGGTGCACCGAAACCTTCTGCCGCAATATCTTTACATCTGAAATCACCGACCGTTTTTATTCCGGTTTTATGAGAAATTACCGAAATATCTCCGATTTGTAAGGTGCTTGCTGTTTTCACATTACCGATTTCGATTTCCTGCGGAAGATGACAAATTGTTTGACCGTGTGTTGAAATAAAATCAACTTCGCTTTTATCGATTTTTGCTTTCTTTAACAACCCGGTTACGGCTTGTGCAAATAAATTTCCTACAACAAAATTCATAAAACAAACATCTTTCACGTCGCCGGAATTGTTTGCAAGGCTTAACAGTTTGTTTTTGACCTCGTCAGGATAATTAAGCGAATAATTGTTTAAAACTTCAAAAGACAAATCTTCATAAATTCGCACTAAACAAGCATCAATAGAGTCAATTGACGTTCCCGACATTAAAGAAATTATTGTTTGAAAATTTTTCATAACTAAATTATACGTGTTTAAAAAATTATGAAAAGTAATTAATAATTTTTAAAATAAGATTATTTATTGTATAATCGAAAATACAAAGGGGATTTTATGACGGTATTATATTCGGTAATTTTGGCGGGCGGTTCGGGTAGCAGATTGTGGCCCTTATCAAGAGAAACTTTCCCGAAACAGGTTTTTAAGCTGAATAATGATTTTACGCTTTTTCAGGAAACTTTTTTAAGACTGACAAGCCTTGTTGATGATAAAAACATTATTACGACAACAAATATTAAACATTCTTCGGCTATATCGGAACAACTCGGTGTCTTGCAGGAAAAATATTGCCGAAAAGAAAAATATAAATTATTAACGGAACCCGTCGGCAAAAATACTGCTCCTTCAATTGCAATTGCCGTAAAGTATATAATACAAAACAAAATTTTTAACGAGCCTTATCAGTACGTTTTAACCGTGCCGTCAGACCATTACATCCCTGATACAAACGCTTTTTCGGAATTTATTTCAAAAGGCTTAAAATTGGCTCAGGAAGGCTATATTGTTTCTTTTTCGCAAGAAACCGACGATACAAACGAAAATTTCGGGTATATGACGGCGAAGAAAAATGCGAAAGTTGCGGAAATTGAAAAATCCGCATTAAAAGTTTCGGAATTTATTGAAAAACCTTCTTCCTCCGAAAATATAAAAAAATTGAGTACTCGACATTTTATAAACTCCGGAATTTACTTATTCAGAGCGGATGTCTTTATGTCCGAATTAAAAAAGCATGCTCCAGCAATTCTTAAACAACTTGAAAAACTGACGGTTAAAACAACATTACCTTCGGTTGAATTATCGGAATATGAAAAATTTGAAGATGTTTCAATAGATTATGCACTCATGGAAAAAACAAAAAAACTTGTTACAATTCCCTTTTCCGCAGAATGGAAAGATATCGGGTCTTGGGATTCTTTATATGAGCTTTCGCCAAAAGATGAAAACGGTAATGTATATATCGGTAAAGTAATTGATTGCGGTTCCGAAAATTCGCTTATATATTCAACATCAAAACCGGTTGTTACTCTCGGTTTAAAAGATACTATCGTTGTTGAAACGGAAGATGCCGTTTTAATAAGTGATAAAAACGATTCAAAAAGCATAAAAAATATTTATAAAAAACTAAATGAAAATAATACAAAACAAAAAGAAATTCATAAAACCGTTCACCGTCCGTGGGGTTATTACACCGTGCTTGAAGAAGGTGAAGGCTTTTTAACAAAATGTATTGTCGTTAATCCGAACGCAAAATTAAGTATTCAATTGCACCACCACAGAAGCGAACATTGGATAATTTTGGAAGGTGAAGCTACCGTTATAAAAGGTAACGAAACTTATAAGTTGCGGGCAGGAAACTGTATTGATATTGCAATTGAGGAAATCCATTCACTTCAAAATTTAACTTCCGAACAAATTAAAGTTTTGGAAGTTCAACAGGGTGATATTTTGGATGAAAACGACATAGAAAGAATTGAAGACATATACGGCAGAGTTTAAAATGAAAAAAAAGATTGTAATTTTAGGTTCGACAGGTTCTATCGGCACTCAGGCTTTGGAAGTTATTGATAAAATAAATGATAAATTTGAAGTCGTTGCACTTTCGGCAGGTAATAATATTTCTTTGTTGAAAGAACAAATTAAAAAATTTAATCCGAAATTTGTCTGTGTTAATAAAGAAGAAGATAAAAAAGTTCTTGAAAATGAATTTAATGATGTTACTTTCTTTTTTGGAGAAGATGGATTATTAAAACTTTCGGAAATTAAAGAAGTTGAAATTATTTTGGTTGCGGTTTCGGGGAAAATCGGATTGAAACCGACAATTAACGCAATAAAAAACAAGAAAGACATTGCCTTGGCGAACAAGGAAACTCTTGTTATGGCGGGCGATTTGGTTATGAAACTCGCAAAAGAAAATAATGTTAAAATTCTTCCCGTTGACAGCGAACACAGTGCAATTTTTCAGTGTATGAAAAACAGAGCGGAAGCAAAATATTTAATAATAACATCATCGGGCGGGCCGTTCAGAAATTGCACAAAAGAAGAAATCGAAAATGCAAATTTGGATGAAGCGTTAAATCATCCTCGTTGGAGAATGGGCAAAAAAATAACGGTTGATTCGGCAACGCTCATGAATAAAGGCTTGGAAGTTATCGAAGCACATCATCTTTTTGATTTTGCGTACAATGACATAAAAGTAATTGTTCACCCTCAAAGCTATATACACAGTGCAATAGAGTATAAAGACGGCAGCATAATCGCACAAATCGGAAATCCGAGCATGCACATTCCCATTCAATATGCTTTGACATATCCGGAAAGAGTTGAAGGCATTGAAACGGAAAGTTTTGATTTCATAAAAGCCGCAAAATTTGAATTTTTTGAACCCGATTTTGAAAAATTCCCATCCTTAAAACTTGCAATCGAATCAGGAAAAAAAGGCGGAACATATCCCGTTTGTTTAAATGCGGCAAACGAAGAAGCCGTTTTTGCTTTTTTAAGAAAAGAAATTAAGTTCTCCGATATTTACAAAATTACAAAAAATGCGGTTGATAATTATAAATCAATTACAAATCCGACAATTGACGATATTTTAAAAGAAGATGAAAATGTAAGAAATTATGCAAAAGAATTGATTAACAAAATGAGGTTAATATGAAAATTTTATTTCTAAACGGCCCGAACTTAAATATGCTCGGAACAAGAGAACCCGATAAATACGGAACAAAAACATTGAACGATATTGAAAATTATGTTAAAGACGAAGCCACAAAACTTGCGGTTGAGGTTGAGTTTTTTCAAAGTAATATCGAAGGTGAATTGGTAAATAAAATTCAGGAAGCAAAAAATAATTTTGACGGAATTGTTATAAACCCTGCCGCCTATACGCATACAAGCATTGCAATTCGTGATGCCATACTTGCCGTTAATGTTCCTGCCGTTGAAATACATTTAAGCAACATTCACACAAGAGAAGATTTCAGAAAAATATCTTATACCGCCCCCGCCTGTGCAGGACAAATTACGGGATTTGGTGCCGATAGCTATAAATTAGGTTTGATTGCCATTGTTGATTATCTTAATGCAAATAAATAAAATTTAACGTCACCTAAAATACATACATCAGGAGAAATATTTTGTTAGCATACACTTATACAAAACCCGGGGTCTTTGAGTTAATCCAAAAAGAAAAACCTCAACTTTTGAATACGAATGAAGCAATCGTAAAAATTACAATGAGCAGCATTTGCACAAGTGACCTTCATATAAAACACGGTTCCGTTCCGAAAGCAAATTTAGGAATTACGCTCGGGCATGAAATGGTCGGGATTGTTGATGAAGTCGGTGCAGATGTAAAAAAAATTAAAAAGGGTGACAGAGTAACGGTTAATGTTGAAACCTTTTGCGGAAAATGTTTTTTCTGTCAAAACGGATATGTTAACAATTGTACCGACGTTAACGGCGGATGGGCTCTCGGTTGTCGTATTGACGGCGGTCAAACCGAATATGTCAGAGTTTTGTATGCCGATAATACATTAAATAAAATTCCCGAAACTGTGAGCGATGAACAGGCACTTTTTGTCGGTGATATTCTTGCAACAGGATTTTGGGCGACTCGAATTTCGGATATAAAAGAAAATGACACCGTTTTAATTATCGGGGCAGGTTCTACGGGTATATGTACTTTGTTGTGTGCTATGCTGAAAAATCCGAAAAAAATAATTGTTTGCGAAAAAGATATAAACCGCAGAAATTTCATAAAAAAGCATTATCCCGATGTAATTGTTACAAAACCCGAGGATTGCATTGAAATGTGCAAAAAGGAAAGCGAACACGGCGGTGCGGATGTGGTTTTTGAAGTTGCCGGCTTTGAAGAAACGTTTAAAACTGCATGGCAAGCGGCAAGAGCAAATGCAACGATTGTAATTGTCGCATTATATGATAAACCGATGATTTTGCCGTTACCCGATATGTACGGAAAAAATCTGACATTTAAAACAGGCGGTGTTGACGGTTGCGATTGTGATGAAATTTTATCTCTGATTTCAAAAGGCAAAATTGACACAACTCCGCTGATTACGCATAAATTCAGCTTGAAAGATATTGAAACCGCATATAAAATTTTTGAAAACAAAGAGGATAACGTTATAAAAGTTGCAATTGTAAACGATATTACGGCTTAGTATCAAAAATTCATTTGTTTATATATAATTTTGTTATGTTGTTTTTTATGCTTATACTCAGAATTTTGGCAAATCCGTCGGCAAATGTCTTTCAAAAAAAACTTGCCTCGAATTTTTCAACATTTTTTATAAATGCTATTACGTACGGCGGTTTGGTTTGTATTTTCCTTCCGTTTATTTTACGGGCTGATTTGGTTTCATTAAATCAAGAAGTGTGGTTTTACGGTATTTTAGGCGGATTGGCCGGGTCATTGGGTAACGCCTTTCTTGTAAAAGCATTGTCATTAGGGGATTTATCCGTTCTCGGCCCGATTAATTCATATAAATCCGTTGTTGCAATGATTTTTGGTATTATATTATTGGGGGAAATTCCTTCTTTAACGGGAATTTTAGCAACGGCTCTAATTATATGGGGAAGTTATTTCGTTTTTGATACAACTGCCGAAAAATTCTCGTTATCGCTTTTTCGACGCAAGGATATTATTTTTCGTTTTCTTGCATTATTTTTTACCGGGTTTGAAGCAATTATGATAAAACGGGTTATTTTGCTTTCGGATATAAATATATCATTTTTCTTTTGGTGTTGTTTTGGTTTTTTATTTTCACTTCCGTTTGCTTTCCGAAAAAAAATATCCGTTCATCAGTTTAATAAAAAGTCAATTTTATATTTTGCCGGTTTAATTTTAATGTTCGGATTAATGCAATATTCAACAAATTATGTATTCCAAAATATGAATGTTTCCTATGCTCTTGCTTTGTTTCAATTATCGTCACTTATAAATGTCATTTTCGGATGTAAATTCTTTAATGAAACACAAATACGCAAAAAAATTTTCGGAACGCTTATTATGATTATCGGTTCTGTAATAATTATTTTGGTGTAATTTCCCCTTTCAACAACTTCGGGTAATTTTTATTTTTCTTCCGCTTTGATTTTATCAAAACATAAATAATCGGTATTTACGCCGAGTGTATCTGCAATTTTTATCAATTCTTCTTTTGAAATTTTTATTTCCTTTGCCGAATTTATCGGGTCAACAAGTGTTACTTCGTTTTCGGCAACATTTTTAACGGCATAAGAATGATTTTTATAAAATTTTATATTTTCGTTATCACTGTTTTTTATGTACATTGTCGAAACTCCGCCTGTATTGGCTAAATCGCTTACGCCAATTGTCATAAGAGTATTTTTATTATTTTCAAATTCATCTAATTGCTCGGAAAGTTTGTTGCCGTTTGTTTGATTGGAAACCAAATCAAGCCCCGTAAACATTTCCCAAACTGTTTTTGACCAACCTGCCCAAAGCTCTTTGCCTTCCGAAGCCATTTCACAATAATTCAAACTGTAATTATTTCCAAAAGTTTTACCGTTTAATAAATCCGTTCTGAATTTTATTGTCGCAATTTCAAAAGCCATTACGTCATCATCTCCGGTGAAACGTGTTTCGTTATATTCTTTCATCTCCTCCAACGTAACATTGTATGTTGTGTCTATGCCTTTAAAATAAATGTCGATTGAGCCGTCATCTTTAATTGTCATTGCTTCTTTTATCATTTTTGAACCTTCATCCGTATATGATAAGGTGTTTAATCCGCTTAAAAGCCAGCAATCACCGTCCCTTCCAATTCCGTTTTCAATTTTTTGCCTGCTGTTGCCTATTGTGAAATCAATATTAATTCCTGCCTCTTTTAAGAGCTCTTCGCCCGTTGCTTCTTTTTTTGCAGATTGTTTTGTAAGGTTATTGTCTGTTTTGGCATTGTTATTCGCAAAAAAGTTCTCTGTTTTATTATTTGAATTTTCATTTTTTGTTGCGGTATCGTCACGGGAAATATTCGGAAGATTTATAACATCGCCGGCATATAAATATGTTTCGTCCGTTTTTCCGCTGTTATTTGCGGTCTTTCTTCCCGAATTAAAAATTTCCGGATTTTCTTTTGCAATAAGTTCGACAAGTTCATAATATTCTTTTGTGCCGTAATCGTATCCGTAGTTATTTTTTATAATTTTGGACATGCAATTGTTGTTTTTTGTGTCAACATTTATGCTCTTAAATTCATTGTTTGAAGTATCGTTGATTTCGGCATTGTCATTTATAAAATTTTCTTCGGGGTCGATATCGTATTCATTTTCGGAAAACATCGAATAATCATCCCAAATATCTTCCGAATTTTCATCAGAAAGACCGGGTAAATTTATTACATCACCGACATATAAATATGTTTCGTCTATTTTCCCGCTGTCATTTGCCGTTTTTCTGTCGGAAGCGAATATATCGGGATTTTCTTTCGCAATAAGGTCAACGAGTTCATAATATTCTTTTGTACCGTAATTGTAGCCGTAATTATTTTTTATGATTTGTGACATACAATTGTTATTTTTTGCATCGACATTTATGCTTTGTATATTATTATACGGTGTAATCATTAAATATCTCCCAATAATCCTTACTTATATAAAGTGTTTATTCGATTATTTATTTACCGTATAAAATTTCAAATTAATAATTGTTTACAATTTTAAAGGTGGTGAATTCAAGAAGTTTCCAACGGTGCATTGCAGATACCATTACCTTTTCTCGACATTGATTAAATAACATTATTATCCTTTAACATCTTCTGATATTCAGGAATAGTATAATGAAAACCTTAATAGGAATGTAATAATACACAATCCAAATCAACATTTGTTTTTAATTTTTTACTTTGTATAGTTTTAAAGTTTCAATTCATTAAGCTCTCTTATAATATTTAATTAAAATAATATTTTCTAGCACGCCTAAAACCCGCATTTACGGCACCTTCTATCGTTACGGCGTTACAAAACGAAACACAAACAAATAAAAAACCGATTATTAATAAATATATCTTTTTCATATTTATTAATTTAATAATATTTTTAAATAAATCAAATCACCCGATAATTTTTATCTTTCGTATATTTTTACGGATTTTTAAATAAAAATTGTAATATGACATAAAATAAAAAATATTACCTGTTCCATAGGGGAAACAGAAAATATTCGGTTATTATAATTCCAACTTTTTAAAACTTTTTGCATAATTTTTATTATATTTATTATTTGAAATGAAAAACATTTCAATTGCTTTAATATATTCATTATTTTGTTTTCTTTGATTTATCAATTCTAACGAACATACCATATCTGCACATTGTAATAATCTGTATTCATTTTGACAAATATCTTCCTTAAATCTGTAATTATTCAAATTTTTAGAAAACGCATTGTGAAGAATTTTACTTAAATAATCTTGACCTTCATCATAATATATAACTATTTCATCAAACTTTTTAAAATATTCCAAATTATTCGTTATCATTTTTTCAATATGATTTTCAATATTAATTCTTAATGATTGTTTTGAAGAACAGTTCCTTTTTTTACATATAAAAGAACTATGTTTTAGTTCTAACTTACGCATAAATTGAAAAAGTCTGTAAAATATTTTTTGACGCCTATTTCTTTCAATAGAGTCATAAGGTTTTTGTGAACGAATTAATGGCATTGAATGGATGGGGAAATCTTTTTGTAAATTATTTTCTAACAGGAAATTTTCAAATATAACAACTTCCTTGTCAATATTATGTGATTTATCATGAAATAGAAATGAAACGATATATAAATCATTTAAGTATGTGTTTGAATTTTTAAAGTCTATAACGCCTGACTCATCTATAAATATTCCTAATTCACTCATTTATCCCCACAATAATATTAAAAATGGCGAGGAATTCCCCGCCCGTGACAGACCATGTATTTTAAAAATACCTTAGCCTGTTATTATTATAAAATATTTAATATATATTTTCAAGTGTTTGTTTATAATTATAAGGACATATAAAAGCACCGAAACAATCGGTGCTTTTTACTTAAATATATTATTTTAATTAAAATTCGATTAATTAAATCTGACCTTAGTCAAATCGGCTTTTCTTATTCTTATGTTTTGCGGAGTAATTTCCAACAATTCATCATCGGAAATATATTCCATTGATTCTTCAAGCGACATTTTTCTGTGAGCCTGTAACGTAACCATAACATCTGCCGTTGCACTTCTCATATTCGTTAATTTTTTTGTTTTACAAACATTGATTTCAATATCCTGCGGTCTGTTATGTTCGCCTACAACCATACCTCTGTAAACTTTTGTTTTCGGAGTCAGGAAGAATACGCCTCTGTCCTCAAATTGAGCCAACGCATAAGGGATTGCTTCACCTTGTTCATGGGCAACCAAAGAACCGTTCCTTTGTTTTGAAATATCGCCGGCATAAGGTTTATAAGAATCAAAAGTATGATTCATTATGCCTTCACCTCTTGTCATTCTTATAAATTCACCTCTGAAACCGATTAAGCCTCTTGCCGGTATCGAGAAGTTTAACATTGTTCTTCCTTTTACATTTTGCATGTGCAACATTTCGCCCTTACGGTTTGAAAGTTTTTCAATGCAAGCTCCGGCACAACTTTCGGGAACATCAACCAACAAATCCTCAAACGGTTCAAGCAACTCTCCGTTTTCTCTTTTAAAGATTACTTCCGGTTTTGAAACCTGAAATTCATATCCTTCACGACGCATTGTTTCTATTAAAATACTTAAATGCAATTCTCCTCTGCCGGAAACTCTGAAACTTTCGGTTGTATCCGTATCTTCAACACGCAAACTTACGTTTTTTTCAAGCTCGTCATACAATCTTTTTCTGACCTGTCTTGATGTAACGAATTTACCTTCCTGACCGGCAAAAGGACTGTCGTTTACCGAGAAAATCATTTGCAACGTAGGTTCGTCAATTTTTATCAAAGGCAGAGCCTGCGTACAATCAACATCAGTAATCGTTTCACCGATTTTAATATCATCAAATCCCGTAATTGCAACAATATCACCTGCAACAGCACTTTGTGCTTCAACTTTTCCCAAATCTTCAAATACGTATAATTTGACGATTTTTCCTCTTTTTATCGTTCCGTCGGCTTTTATTAAATTTACCTGTTGTTGAGATTTAATTTCACCGTTTTGAACACGTCCGATTGCTATTCTACCGACAAATTCGTTATAATCCAATGTTGTAGCTTGGAATTGCAAAGTTTTTGTTTTATCACCTGTCGGGTGTTTTATGTTTTTCAATATACAATCCAAGAGCGGTTCCAATGTTGTCGAATTATCGTCCATACTTGTTTTTGCATATCCCGCCAAACCGTTTGCGTAAACATAAGGGAAGTCGATAAGTTCTTCATTATCGGTCAATTCCGTAAACAGGTCAAAAACTTTATCAACCGCACCATCCGGGTCTGCACCGTTTTTGTCTATTTTGTTTACTACGACTATTATTTTTATCCCTAATTCCAAAGCCTTTGATAAAACAAATCTTGTTTGAGGCATAGGACCTTCCGCCGCATCAACGATTAACAACGCACCGTCAACCATGCCCAATACACGTTCCACTTCTCCGCCAAAATCAGCGTGTCCGGGGGTATCTACGATATTTATTTTATATCCCTTATAATTTACGGATACATTTTTGGAAAGAATTGTTATACCTCTTTCTCTTTCCAAATCGTTAGAGTCCAAAACTCTTTCCTGTACCTGTTGATTATCTCTGAATACGCCTGTTTGCTTTAATATGCTGTCAACCAACGTAGTCTTACCATGGTCAACATGGGCAATAATTGCCACATTTCTTATTTTTGTGTTATCCATTCTTCCGTTTCCTAAGTTTTAGTGTAAATTATACTTTTATTTTATTATAAACATCATGAATAAAACACATAAAAAATTTTTTTGACACTTTTGTAAATATATTTTTTTTATAATTCGTCAGGTGAAGAAATTTTACCCGTAACGGCACTTGCTGCTGCTATATACGGCGAAGATAAATATACTTCGCTTTCAACATGCCCCATTCTTCCGACAAAATTTCTGTTTGTGGTTGATATGGCACGCTCACCTGCCGCCAAAACTCCGGCATGCCCGCCCAAACAAGGACCGCACGTAGGCGTTGAAACGGCTCCGCCGGCTTCAATTATTGTTTCAAGATAACCGTTTCTTAATGCTTCCAAATATATTTCCTGAGTTGCGGGAAATACTATTAATCTTACATCTTTATGAACTTTTCTGCCTTTTAATATTTCTGCGGTTGCTTTTATGTCGGATAAACGTCCGTTTGTACAACTTCCTATTACCGCCTGATTAATTTTAATATCTCCGACTTTTGATATAGGCTTTGTATTTCCGGGTAAATGAGGGAATGCGACAACCGGTTCTATATCTTCGGTATTATATACAATAACTTTTTCATACTCGGCATTTTCGTCACTGTAATAAAATTCCGGTGTTCTTATGCTTCTGTTTTTCAAATATGCTTTTGTAACGTCATCTGCGGCGATAATTCCGTTTTTTGCTCCGGCTTCAATAGCCATATTGCAAATCGTAAAACGACCGTCCATCGGGAGTTCTCTTATTGCACTGCCTCCGATTTCCAAGGTTTTATACAAAGCACCGTCAACACCGATATCGCCGATTAAATATAAAATTAAATCTTTTGCCGTTACCCATTTATTCAGTTTTCCGTTAAATTCAACTTTTATTGCGGAAGGAACTTTTAACCAGGTTTCACCCGATGCCATTGCACAAGCAATGTCGGTTGAGCCCATGCCTGTCGAAAAAGCACCGATTGCACCGTAAGTACAAGTGTGAGAATCCGCACCGATTACGACATCGCCTGCGGTAACAATTCCTTTATCCGGCAAGAGTGCGTGTTCAATTCCCATTCTTCCGACTTCAAAAAAATGTAATAAATCCTGTTCTCTTGCAAATTCTCTTACTTCTTTAACCTGTTGTGCCGATTTTATGTCTTTATTAGGTACAAAATGGTCGGGAACGAAAACAACACGTTCTTTGTCAAATACTTTTGATACTCCGATTTTACGAAATTCGTTGATTGCAACGGGTCCTGTAATATCATTTGCCAAAGTTATATCAACCTTCGCACTTATCAATTGTCCCGGCTTGACTTCTTTTAATCCGCAACGGGAAGCTAAAATTTTTTCGGTAATGTTCATTGCTCTTGTCATAATTTTTTCCTCACACAAAAACTATTTAAATGATATTATAAAATATATAAAAAAGACAAGAATTTTTCGGAGTATTTATGCCAATAAAAGAATTTAAAACACCGATAAGCAATAAGTCCGTATTTATCGGAGATGAAAGCGGAGAAGATAATATAATTTTCGCAATAGAATCAAGTTGTGACGAAACAGCCGCAGCCGTTGTAAAAAACGGTCGGGAAGTATTGGCAAACGTTGTCGCTTCTCAAATAAAAACTCATATCGAATTTGGCGGTGTGGTTCCGGAAGTTGCGGCAAGAGAACATTTGGATGCAATTAATCTTGTTATTGCTCAAACATTTGAACAGGCAAACATAACACCGAAAAAAATTACGGCATTTGCGGCTACGGTAGGTCCGGGGCTTGTAGGCTCTTTGCTCGTAGGTTTGAATGCAGGTAAAGCACTTGCAATTGCACACGATAAACCTTTTATCGGAGTTAATCACCTTAATGCGCATGTTTGTGCAAACTTTTTAAACACCGATTTAAAACCGCCTTTTGTTGCATTGTTGATTAGCGGCGGACATACGCAAATTATTGAAGTAAAAAGTTATTCCGAACAAAAAATAATCGGAGAAACAATTGATGACGCAATCGGAGAAGCCTACGATAAAGTCGCAAGGCTTATAGGCTTGCCCTACCCCGGCGGAATTAATTTGGATAAATTGGCTCAAAGCGGAAACCCGTTTGCGTTTAAACTTCCCGAGGCAAAATTAAAAAACGAATACGATTTCAGTTTTTCGGGGCTTAAAACCGCTTCACTTCAATTAATTCAAAAACTAAAAAAAGAATGTACGACACTTCCCGTTGCGGATATTGCCGCAAGTTTTCAGGAAAATGTTTCTTCAATACTTTTTAAGAAAACAAAAAAAGCTGCTGATAACATAGGTGCAAAAACAATCGTTTTGGCAGGCGGAGTTGCGGCAAATTCGGAAATAAGAAAAAAGATGTTTTCGCTTAAAGAACAAGGCTACAACATATATGCTCCCGAAATGAAATTTTGTACAGACAATGCCGCAATGATTGCTTCAAGTGCATATTTCCTTCATAATACGGTTGATTCTCTTGATGTTGAAGTTTTCTCAAGAATGACTTAATTAACGGTTTTTTTCTTTGAAACACAAGCCGTAATTGCCTCAATCAGCCGTGAAACCTGCACGGTTTCTATCGTGATGTTATCAGGTAATTTTTTGCTTAATTTCGGGATAATAACTTTTTTAAATCCCGATTTTTGTGCTTCATATATGCGTTTTTCAATATTCGTTACATTTCTAATTTCGCCCGATAAACTTATTTCACCTATAATTACACAACCGCCGTCAACAACAACATCACGATAACATGTCGCAATTGCAAGAGCAATTCCCAAATCCGCAGCAGGTTCGTCCGTTTCTATTCCGCCGATTGCATTTACATATACATCCTGATTGGAAAGATTTATACCTATCCTTTTTTCCAAAACCGCTATAATTTGCAACAACCTGTTATACTCAATTCCGGTTGAAACACGCCTTGGAGAAGGATATGACGTTTTACCGACCAATGCCTGAATTTCGACAAGCAATGCTCTCGTTCCTTCGTTCACGGCAACAATTACGCTTCCCGCCGTTGCATTTTCGCCACGTTCTTTCATAAACAATTCACTCGGATTGGTAACTTCCTCCAAACCGTTTTCCGCCATATTAAAAACGCCTATTTCGTTTGTCGAACCGAATCTGTTTTTAATGGAACGCAATAATCTTTGCGTTTTATACTTATCGCCTTCAAAATAAATAACGGTATCTACCATGTGTTCCAAAACCTTCGGACCTGCAATATTTCCGTCTTTTGTCACATGCCCGATAACAACAACCGTAATATTTTTATTTTTTGCAATATCCGTTAAAATATTTGTACATTCCCTTATTTGAGAAACACTGCCCGAGGAACTCGTAATATTTGAAGTATAGACGGATTGAATTGAATCAATCACCAAAATATCGGGTTTAAGTATGTCAATTTGATTTAAAACGGCTTCCAAATTCGTTTGAGCATACACGTATAAATTATCGGTATTAACCTCTAACCTTTCCGCTCTTAACTTTACCTGCGAACCGGATTCTTCCGCACAAACATATAAAAGTTTTTTGCCTGCCTTGCAAACATTACCCGCCGTCTGTAAAACCAATGTGGATTTACCTATGCCGGGGTCACCCGCCAATAAGACCAGAGAACCTTCAACCAAGCCTCCGCCCAATACTCTGTCAAATTCTTCAAAGCCGGTAGCAACTCTGATACTTTCCGTAATTTGTATTTCGTTTATTAAACAAACCGGAGAATCAAAAACATTTGCGACTTGGGTTTTAACCTCGCTCCGTTTTAATTCGACTTCTTCGACAAAACTGCTCCACGCTCCGCAATCAGGACATTTGCCTATATATTTCGGTGTTTCGTAACCGCATGATTGACACACCCATTTTGTTTTAACTTTCGCCATTATTATTCGATTTCTCTTTTCTGTGCTCTCTTAATTTTTCTTTTTCATCAATTATATGTATGCACCTTATAACGGAATTTGATATTAACAGTAAAAACGGATTTACCCCGGGGGATGTATTCAAACAAACTTTGGTCTGCCTGTCCTGTTTCTTATTTTCTCCGAATTTTTCGTTTTGTGCCATATCCAAATTTATGTTGATGTTATATTTTTTGCTTTCTTCTCTCATAAAATCAATGAAATCTTTTTGAGGAAAAGCAGATGACGAAACAAAAAGAATTTTTATTCCGTCTAAGTCCGTTTTATAAATATCAGCTTGAATATTACCGTAATTTTCGGTAGAAATCAAAACTGAAATGAAATCATCACTACCCGATGAGTTGTCGGATGTTTTTTCGGCAATATCCAACTTGAAATTTTCCTGTTGCGTTAACGGCAACCAAGGCAAATACATTAACATTATCGTTTTTAAACTTTGAACATCCGCACTCGCCGAAGCCGCAACAAAAGATATTAATTTTGTGAGTTGATTTAATTGTTCATCCTTCAAACTCATTCCCGATTGATTATATTGTGCAAGCATTTGATATAAATTGCTCATTGCTTCTTTTGCATTTGTTTTCAGCAAAGACGACAATTTACCCAAATCAAGCGTCGAGGCTAACAATATTAACGCAAGTTTTTGTTCCGTAAATTTCGGATTTACCGAGATTTCCTGCAACAATTGTTCAAAGTTTTTAGGAAAATTCAATAATTCCTTCAACATTTGTACGTTTTGTTCGGAGTTTAACATTGTCATTTCCGCCAAGGTTTGAGTTAATTGCATTGTCGTATTCGGCAATAAACTTGCCAACGTCGTGCCGTTGTTGTTATTTTGTTGAAACGGAGCGGGTTCGTTTAAGTTTAACCGAGCCGGCTGCATATTGTTCCTGTTGACTCCGTTAAAATTATTTGAAAAATTATTTAAAAATTGACCCCAATTTATATTTGACATACTTATAAGTTAACATATTGTTTAAAAAAATCAATGCTATCTCAGCTTTTTCGACTAATTTTTTACTTTTGTAACATTTCTAAACAATGGCAAAAATAATGGAAAATTTTATTTTCAGCAGTTTTCTATAAATTGTGAATAAAAGTAAGGAGAATTTTTAAAATGAATGTTTCTTTCGGAAGTACATATACGATTACGGCAACAAGCCACGACAAAAGCAGTCAACTTAACGGATATTTAAAAATGACGGATTATTGTGAAAAAAATAATATCAACTATGCTCACGAAGAAGGCTTTATCAGAAATTCAAGCCGTGAGGTCCCCAGATTTTGGCAATCAATAAGCGTTACCGTACCGGATGAACAAAATGCGACAATCGAAGATTTTTGCAATATGAATAATATAAAATTTAATAAAATCAATACGGAAGATATTTTGGAACCCGAAGCAATTTTATCTCGAATAAAAGAACCGCCAGAAAACTCAAACATGCAAAAAATTCATATTAATGCCGAAAAATTGGAAAAATTATTGGAAAATCACGAAAATAACTTTGAACATTGTAAATCCGATTACAAAAAATACTTCCACAACAAAACCGATTATATGTTAAAAAGCGGAAAACCGATTAATGCCCCCTGCCTTAACATTACTCCCGAAAGCGGTTTGGAAGATACAATTGATTACATAAACAAATACGACTCTGCTAATCTCAACGATAATATGTTGTTTATCGATTTATTCCAAAAAACAACTTCACCCGAACATTGTTTATACTTTGCATTGCGTGATTTGGGAATGAATACAATTCCGGTATATGTTAACGAAGATACGGCTCAATTGTGCCAAGCTCTTGAACTTACGGATTTCACCGGCGAAGAAGCATAAAA
>CAZHCP010000006.1:6712-37525 GCA_964531015.1 uncultured Muribaculaceae bacterium | reverse complement strand
ATTCGGATATTATAATTAACGGTGCTTCTTCTTTGGAATATTTCTCTCAAATAATAGAATACATATATACCGTTACGAATAATTTTTCATAATCGGGCAATCGAAGTATAAATTAAGAAAGAGAACAAATAAAAGTGTTCTCTTTTTTTAAACCAAAATCCCCACGGTAGCGGAGATTTCTTTATATTATATAAAAAATATTAAGAGAAATAAATTATCAGTTAGCGGCTTTGGGATTTTTTTTCGGCTTTATTTTATCGGCAATAAATGCCAAGCTCGTACTTAACAAAGCATTTCCGATAGAAACAATTACGCTTGCAATTATAAAGTTTTTTGCGTATTGTTTTTTGCCGCCGACATCTTTAACGGTTTGTTTAAACGTATCAGGTTTATTAATTGCCGAAACGAGAGTTGACGCTCCCATAATCGCACCTGCGATTATGGCACCGTTTCTTGCCGATTTTATATATCTGTTTGAATTAATTTTATTATTTGAGTCTGTACTTGAAACCGCTCTCATTGCTAAATCCTTCTTTTGTTTTATTTGCTTAAATACCCGTAAAAATAAAATTTGTTATTTTCCGTTTTATCTTTACAAATGTTTATATTCTTCTTCAATTGTATCAATTATCTTTCCTTGGGAATGTGTTTGAATGTCAAAACATTTTATTTCCTTATTTGCATTAAACCAGCTTATTTGACGTTTTGCATATCGTCTTGTATTTTGTTTTATAAGATTAACGACGGAGTCAATGTCCGTTTCCCCGTTAAAATAAGGTAAAAATTCACTGTAACCGATTGTATTTAACAGAATGTTATTTTGAGGAAACTCTGCAAACAGATTTTTTGCTTCGTTTAAAAGTCCCTGTTTCATCATTATATCGACACGTTTATTAATTCGTTCGTATAAAAAATCTCTGTCATGAGCATTTAAACCGTACCAAAGCGTGTAAAAAGGAGCTTCTTTCTTCTTTTGTGCTTTACTCATCGGAATACCGAGCGTTTTACAAACTTCTATCGCTCTGATGATTTTTACTTTATTGTTAAAATGAATTTTTTGAGCAATATCAAAATCAAGTTCGGAGAGCATGTTGTACAATTCAATTGAATCAAGTTTGTTTAAACTTTCTCTTAATTGTGCGTTCGGTGCGACTCTCGGCAGGTCAAAATCCTGCAAAAGCGTTCTGAAATACAAGCCCGTTCCGCCTGTTATAATCGGAGTTTTTCCTCTTGATAAAATATCTTTTATTATTTCTGTTGCCATATCGGCAAAATCTGCAACCGTAAACGGTTCGTTTAAGTCTATAATATCAAACATGTAATGCTTTATGCCGTCACGTTCGTTTAATGTCGGCTTGGCACTCCCGATATCAAGACCTTTATATATTTGTCTTGAATCCGCAGAAATTATTTCACCGTTTATTCTTTTTGCCAAATTTATCGAAAGTGATGTTTTACCCGATGCACTCGGTCCGGTTATCGCTATTATCTTTTGTTTTTTCATAGTAAAAATTGCTTATTGTCATAATATAATAACAGAAATAAAACAACATTAACAAGGTAACAATAAATAATGATATCGGATTTTTAGGCATTACCATTGACATAAAATTAATCAGAAAATAAAGTGCGAACATAAAAACGATTATTGCAAGCGAACCTGCAAAATTTTTAAATGCGAATTTAAAAGTATTAAAAAATGCGACAAATACGTTGTTTTTTGTAAAAGCCAAAACAGTTAAAAATAAAACCGCAATATAGTTAATGATAGAACCGATGATTGTTATTGAAAATGTCCAAGCGGAAATAATTGATTTATCTTTATCTGATATTGAATTAATAAATTCGGTCATTTGTTCGTTTGTGCCGATTTTAGCCGTTTCGGCGGAAGCGTTGTTAATAAATTCGGGTATTCCGAAGAATTTAAGTCCGAAATAAGAAACAGCCCAAGATACAAGTGCATAAAAACCGAACAACAATACGAGTGCAAAAAAGTATTTAAAAAATCCTTCCGTAACGCCCGAAAAAAATGATTTTAAATTATTTAACGATTTTTCGTTACTTATTTCTTTGTCATCGTCAGGATTATATGTTTCGTTTGAAAGTTTTACGATTTTAAAAAATCCGGCATTAAAAGCAATTGTCATTAAAACGAGCGATAATGCCAAAAAAGATTTCGGATATATATTTACGTTTGGGCTTACAAGGTACGGAACCGCACTCATGATAAGCAATAAAAGCAGTAAAACCGGTTGCACGAAAAGCGGTGAACCCTTTAATATATTAAACGAATTTATAAATATTTTTTTCATTCTTCAATTATAACACAATTTTAAATAAGTGAAATACCCGTTTTTTAAAAAATATTCTTATAATATTTAGTAATGAAAAGTAATAATTGGTATAAAGAAATTTTGTTTTTGGTAAACTGTAGTTTGTAGAGAGATAACGGGATAGTTTTAATGAAGGAAAGAATTGTACTTTTAACCATAATATCAATACTGATGGTGCTTCTTTATTTCTTTCAAAACCACATGAACACACCGTGTGCGTTTATGACGATTTTGGTTTTTGTCGCAATTTATACGACATACATGCAGATTGCATTTAAACACAGGGTAAGAAAACAAAGAAAAAATCCCGTTGAAAAAAATTATGATTATACGCCGTTTGTAAGCATTTTAATACCCGCACACAACGAAGCGGAGGTTATTGAAGATACGGTTAAAAATATTTCTTCTCTAAATTATCCTCATTTTGAAATCATTGTAATTAACGACAGAAGTGAAGATGATACCGAAGCCGTGCTTGAAAATGTTTGCAAACAATATTCAAACGTTAAGTTTTTTTCACGTACTAAAGATGCGTTTCCGGGTAAATCGGCGGTATTGAACGAAGCAATGAAAATAGCTTTGGGCGATGCAATTTTGGTTTTTGATGCCGATGCAAGAGTTAAACCCGATTTTCTTCGTGAATTAATACCTGCTCTTGAACCTTCGCAGGTCGGTGCGGTTCAGGCAAGAAAAGTTATTATAAACAGAAATCAAAACTTTTTAACACGTTGCCAAGACAACGAAATGGCTTTGGATACACATTTTCAGGTGGGCAGAGATTCAGTAAAAGGTGCCGTTGAATTAAGAGGAAACGGTGAACTGTTAAAAAGAACCGCATTGGAAGACGTAGGCGGTTGGAACGAATTTACCGTTACCGATGATTTGGATTTATCCACAAGAATGCAAATCAAAGGTTGGGATGTTCGCTTTTGCCCCGATGTTTGCGTATATGAAGAAGGCGTACCCTCTTACATTCCTCTTCTTAAACAAAGAAGAAGATGGATTGAAGGAAGTATAAGAAGATATTTGGAACATTTTTATGATGTTTTGACGTCTAAAGACATGTCACTCAGAGTAAGTTTGGATATGACCGCTTATATTACCGAATTTTTATTACCCGTTTGGATGGTATCCGAAATTGCCTTCCAATCGTACAGATTTATAAAGGATGATTCAAATTGGATTTTATCATCAATGGCATTATCCGTTTTGATGTGCGGGTTCTTTATAGTTACTTTGTTTTACAGTTTGAGAAAATACGTAAAATTAAAACCGCTTGAAAATTCGGTTCAATCGGTCTTAACCGCAATTTATGTAATAGTTTTATGGACCCCGATTACGGTATTTATAATTTTTAAAATAATATTTAAAAAGAATAATTTGGAATGGGGCAAGACCAAGCACGGAAGTGCAAAAAAATTATCCGGTATTCCTGCTTTAAATTCGGATAACAAAAATGAAGTCGAAAAATTAATAAACGTTTAAGAAAGGAGTTTTTTAAGGTGGATTTTACATTATTAACGGTGGAATTTTTAAAAATTTTAAATAATATAACGGGAAGTTACGGTTGGGCTATTATTGCATTGACTATTATCGTAAGAGGTATTATGTGGCCTTTGGGAGTTTCTCAACAACGTTCGATGAGAGCAATGCAAACTCTTCAACCCAAAATGAAATATATACAGGAACGTTACAAAAACGACCCGCAAATGATGCAACAGAAAATGATGCAATTTTACAAGGAAAACAAATTTAACCCGATGTCAGGTTGTCTTCCTTTGTTAATTCAAATGCCGATTTTCATTTTGTTGTATACGGCTTTAATCAGTCCTCAATTTATTCAGGAAGCGGGAAATTCAAATTTCTTCTTTATTAACAGATTGGATACCACATTAAGAGGTAATGCCGGTGTTTCTTATGACGGCACATTCAGCGTTTCTTCCAATGATAAGTTTACCGTGTATAAAAAAATAAAAGTGTTTATGGGTGATGAAATTCTTGATAACGTAAAATTATCGGGTAAAGACGTTATTAAAGTTCAAGGCGAAGTTGTGCCGAACGAACCGATTGATTTTAAAATTGATATTGATAACTTTAATTTAAAATACAGCCAATTGGATAAAATCACTGCCGCTCAGGTTGATATTCAAAATATGAAAACAAGAGAAGTTGAAACCGTTAACTTTGAAAGACGTGATAACATTTTGGCTGCAACAATGCCTACAAACGCTCCGCAAAGTCAGTTTAATTTTGACGTGTTAGTGTTAATTCTTATGTTTGCAGGTACAATGATTGCTTCTCAAAAAGTAATGATGGCTTCAAACAAAAATGTTAATCAAGACCCGATGCAGGCTCAAATGCAAAAAATGATGGGAACAATGATGCCCGTTATGATTATCTTTATGTTTGTGATTGCACCTATCCCCGCAGGTGTGTTGTTATATTTGGTCGTCAGCAATATATTTCAAATTATTCAAACCGTTTCAATCAACAAACAATTGGAAGCAGCAGATAATTTAAAATCTGCAAACACAAAAGATTTATCAAACGCAAAAACCATTACGCCCATTGAAACAAAAACAATAGAAACAGATAAAAAATAATGTTGCTGGAAGAATTTAATTATATTTTACCCGAAGAATTAATCGCTCAAGTGCCGACTCAAAAGCGTGAACGCTCCAAAATGTTGGTGCTTGACCGATATAATAAAACTTTTTTACATCGGCATTTCTCCGATATTACCGAGTTCCTTGGCGAAAATGATTTTCTTGTTTTAAATAACACAAAAGTCATTCCCGCAAGGTTATATGCCGTTAAAGATACGGGTGCCGTTATTGAAATATTTTTGGTCAGAGAAATTCAAAAAGATGTTTGGGTTTCTTTGATTAAACCTTCTAAACGTGTTAAACCGGGCATGGTGTTAAAAGTTTCGGAAGAATTATCGGTTGAAGTTCTTGATAAGGATGATGATAAGTGGCATGTTCGCTTGTTGTATTCGGGAAATATATTTGAAATATTGGACAAAGTGGGAAATATTCCTCTTCCGCCTTATATTGAACGTAAAATGACAAACGAAGAATATAAAGCGTTGGATTTTGACAGATATCAGACGGTATATGCTCAAAAAGAAGGGGCGGTTGCCGCTCCGACGGCAGGTTTGCATTTTACAAAGGAAATATTGTCAAAGTTGGAAGAACAAGGCACAAAACATTGCTTTGTTACGTTGAACGTGGGTTTGGGAACGTTTAAACCCGTAAAATGCGAAAATATCCTTGAACATAAAATGGATTCGGAGTCTTTTGAAATTACACCTGAGGCCGCCGAACAAATTAACGAGGCAAAAGCAAAAGGGAAAAATATTGTTGCGGTCGGAACAACCTCTGTCAGAACATTGGAAACCGTAATGAATAAATACGGAAAAATAATTCCCGTTAAAGACAGCAGTGAGTTATTTATATATCCGGGGTATAAATTTAAAACGGTTGATAAATTGATAACGAATTTCCATTTGCCGAAATCAACTTTGTTAATGCTTGTCAGTGCTTTTGCGACAAAAGATTATATTTTTGAAGCATATAAGACGGCAATTGAAAATAAATACAGATTTTACAGTTACGGCGATTGTATGTTAATAAGGTAAATTTATGTTTTTACTTTCTTGTTTTTCGATATTGTTTTCTTCGTATTTTATAACGTCCGTTTGTATGAAGAATAACGTGAATAATAATCTCGGAGTAATTTATTTTTTGTTGGTTGCTTTTTCGTTGGTTGTTCTTCAATTTGAATTGTTATCGTTATTCGGATTGATTTCGGAAAAGAATTTTTTAATAAGTAATTTTATTTTTCTTTCGGGATGTTGTTTTGCGTGGAGCAAAACCGGAAAGCCGTTATATCGTATTTCTCCGAAAGAAGATTTGCGAAAGATTGGAAATTCTTTAAAAACAGATAAAGCATTAATGTTTTTAAGTGTTTGCTTTTTTATCTTTTTAATATCGGAATTATTTGTTGCCCTCGTATTTCCGGTTGTATTCGGTGATGCGTTGGCTTATACGTTTCCGAGATGTACAACGTGGATTTCAAACGGCAGTTTAAACCATTTTTTGACCCCTGATACAAGAGAAGTCATTATGCCGATAAATATGGAACTTTTATATACATGGCTGTTTTTGTTCCTTAAAAAGGAAAACGGGAGTGCCGTTTTTTCATTTATTGCATTTTTGTCGGTTATTTACATAATGTATAATTTTGCAGGCGAATTAAAATATTCCGTAAAGCGTCGTTTATGGGCAATATATGTATTTTCTTCTTTTGCATTAATCGGTGTAATGGCATATACGCCGTGTTCCGATTTGTTTTTGGGGGCATTATTATTATCTTCCGTGTATTTATTCTTTGTTTCATGCCGGTATAACAATAAAATTTCGTTATATTTTTCGGCATTGTCGTTAGCATTGGCAGTTGGAGTTAAAACAACGGCACTTATGATGTTACCTTCGATTTGTTTTGTTGATTTTGTTATATTGTATTCGTTCGCAAAATCAAGAATAAAAAGCGTTATCGGATATTACTTATTGTTTTTTGTAATAAATTTTGCGGTATTTTCGGCTTATAATTTTATTTTAAATTTTATTCAATTTTCAAATCCGATATCAAATACGGAACAATTGCTCATTCATAAATTTTCGGGCGGAATAAAAGGTTTTTTGTGTAACTTAATAAAATATTGCTTTGTTATTTGCGATGTATCGGGGATACGCTTTTTGGAATTTTGGAATGTATTTGTTACGAATATGCAAGAGAGAGTATTGGCATTAATCGGAGAAACACCGCAAAGCTACATGTCTGCATATTTCAGCGAAAATTTCAAATATAATTCTTCTATGACCGTTGCTACATCCGGATTTGGAGTTTTGGGCTTAATTGCGTTGTTGCCTTCGCTTTTTTGTGCGGTAAAAAATACAAAGAAATCGAAAAAGACGTTAATCATCTCGGCATTGGCAATTTCTTTGTTTATAAATATTTTTGTTATTTCAAAAGCAATGCTTTTTGCAAGTTTTAACATAAGGTATTTAACGGCATTCGTAGTCTTGGCTTCTTTATGCCTGCTTTATTCTTACAAACACGGAAAAAGTTTTTATAAGTTTTTATCGTGTTTCTTCATGTTTGTTTATTTGGTTGCGATTGTTCACGTTAAACCGGTTTCCTTTATTCTTAAATATATATCGCTACCGAAAAGTGCCGATAAATACGAAAAAGTTATAAATGTTGACCGAGCCGAAAAAAGAATTTACAAGTATTTTTCGGGGCGTGAAAAACAGCAGTTGGGGTTAATTGCAAATTCCTCCGAATCGGCTTTGTTTGATATTGAAAAATTGAAGTTGGAAGGTTTTAAAATTGATAAACTTTTGCCCGAAAATATTGAAGTATATGACTTAGCAAAATATGATTATATAATTACCGCAGATTATAAGTCTGTTTCGACCGATATAAAGAAATATGCGTTTGATAAAAATGAGTTTATTTCGCCTTGCTTATACAGAGATACGGCAGGTGAAATAATAAATGATGATGAAAATAAAATTCCGGCAAGCGTTGAATGTTTAATCCCCGTTGATTATATTATTAAAAACGGTTTTGAAAAGATTAACGATATAAATATTGATAAATATTTTATATTTAAAAAAATAACCGGTTAACAAAAATCTCATCCAAAAGTATGAAATTTTGTAAAAAACATTAAAGTTTAAGTTATAATATGCCGATAGAGGTATTATAAAATTTTGCATAAAAAACGAATGTAAAATATAATTGTGTAAGACGGTAAAAGTTCTAAACGTAAATGTTCGGAATATTGATAAGGATAACAAATGACTGAGGAAAAAAAAGAAAATAAAAATGTGTCGGTATTTTCAAGAAGCGAAATTTCTTTGGAATCCGATCCGTTGGAAGAAATTTTTGCGTTAAATCTTGGTGATTTTATATCGGAGCATTTGATTTCCGATGAATTGATACAAAAAATCAGCAAAACAAGTGTTGATAAATTATCGGGTTTGAAAAATCAGTTAAAAGAGTTAATATCCATATATTCCATTGATAATACGCTTAAAATCTTGGGTTTCAGCAGTAAGGAAGATTATGTAATATATAATGCGATTGCAAAAACAATTACGCAAATGCTTGATATTGACGCTTGCCATATTTTCCTTTCAAAAGAAAATGCAATGGGACTTAATACAATTGATAATGATTTGGTGCTTGCGGGTTCGTCGTTGCATTTTGAAGATGATATTTACGATGCCGAAATAGGTTATAAACTTAATGATGAAAGTTGTGTTTCATTCTCTTTCATCAACAAAAAAGAAGTTGAAATAAAAGATGTCAATAAGTGTGATGATTTTAAGGCAATATTGTTGTTGAACGAAGATAAGGTAAAATATTATCTTGCCGTTCCTATGTACAATAATATGGAAAAAGTCGGAGTCATAGTTGTTGAAAATTATTCCGAAAAAGCATTGAGTGATGAGTTTATAGAATTATTGAGCATTACGGCTCGATTATTTGCAACTTCAATGTCATTGGAAAAATTGACGGAAGAAACGGAAGAATTGATAAATAAAGAAGGTGTTTCCGTTTCCGAACTTCAAAACAAACGTGCCGAGTTGACCGCTTTAATCGGTGATTTAAGCAGTGAACAACAATGGTTTGTTGAAGATATGGCAAAAGCCGTTGACGCTAAAAGTAATTTTAAAAATAATTATTCTCACGAAGTTGCCGATTTGGCTCGTGAAATTTCAACGGAATTGTGTTTGAACGAAAAAACGAAAGATTTAATTTATTATGCGGCTTTGTTGAGAAATATAGGAAAAATAACAATCCCCGAAGCCTTGTTTAACAAAAAAGAAAAATTATCGCAGGAAGATTGGGATAAATTGCAAAATCATCCTAATGTCGGCGTAAGTATTTTAATGAGTATTAACTTCCTGTCAGAAGTTGTACCTTATATTAATTATCATAAAGAACGTTGGGACGGTCAGGGCGAACCCGAAGGTTTAAAGGGGCACAGTATTCCGTTAGGTTCAAGAATTATTGCAATCGCCGACGCATATTGTGCAATGACAACCGACAGAGCTTATCGCAAGGCTTTGACAAAAGAAAAAGCATTGGAAATTTTGCAATCGGAAGCGGGCATGAAGTGGGATCCCGAACTTGTTAATATTTTAATGTATTTAAAAAGATAAATATTGGTAAGTCATTAAGCAAAATTAAATTCGTGCTTGAATAATTAACCCATTCGATGTCTTTTTAAGCGGAAATTCTGTTTAAAAATAACAGAATTTGAATATATTGAAAAACAAAAACCATAGCGACTCCGTAATAAATACAGGACATCAGTCTATGGTTATCCGTTTATGTTTTAAACGATATAAATTAAATTTTCAAGTCTTTGATTAAGAAATGTATATTTGAAACATTCAAAACGGGAAACTTTTATATCCTAAAATTTATAAAAGATTTAATTCTTTATGTTTTTTGTAAATTTCATCCGCCATTAATTCAAGTTTTTTGTAATCTTCATCTTTTGCTCTGCCTTTAACAAGTATGGGTTCGATTATGTCGAGTTTCAGCGGTGCAAGCATTTGAGTCATTTTGCCGAACAAATCGCCGCCCCAACCGTAAGAGCCTATAAATGAAGCAATTTTTGCTTTGGGTCTTAAAATACTTGCCAAATAAGCAGTGTTAAAGGCAGCAGGGTGAGGGCCGGCAAGCACCATGGAAGTTCCGAGAACAATGGTTGTTGCGTCAACCAATGCAATAGCCAAATCTCCCAAATTTCCGCAAACGGTATCGTATTTAACCGTGTTTATTCCTTTTTGATTTAATTTTTCTGCAAGAAAATCAATCATTTCTTCTGTTGAACGATACATTGAAACATAGGGCAATAAAACGGTATTTTTACCTTTTTCACTTGTCCAATCCTCGTATAAACTTAATATATAATCGGGAATTTTGTGCACCGGTCCGTGTGAAGGCAAAATCATATCAACATTTAATTCTCTGATTTGTTTAAGATATTTCCTGCAAACAACGCTAAACGGCATCATAATTTCCGCATAATACTTTTTTGCACTTCTTTCGAGCTTGTCGGACGGCGTTGCAAATACGTCGTCAAATATGTAGTGTGCACCCAAAAAGTCGCAAGTACATATAATATTATCTTCTTTTATGTATGTAAACATTGTATCCGGCCAATGAACACCCGGTGCAATCATAAATTTAAGAGTTTTATCCCCGAGCGAAAGTTCTTCCCAGTTTGTCACCGTTTTAATTTTTTCTTGCGGAACAAACAACATTTCTTTCAAATTATTTGCACAAACCGCATTTGTAATTACGATTGCATTCGGATATTTATTCAATAATGCGGGAATGCTTCCTGAATGGTCCTGTTCGCCGTGATTTGCAATTATATAATCAATCTCGGTTATGTTGTTTTCTTCTAACGATTTGATATATTCCGCAGTAAATTTCGGGTACATAGTGTCAATTATTGCTGTTTTTTCACTTCCTTTTACAATGTATGAATTATAACTCGTGCCTTCATCAAGCGGTATAAGTTCATCAAAAATAAGCCTGTCCTTATCATTCATTCCGGCATATAAAATATTTGTTTTTATCTCTTTAAAATACATAATTCTCTCCCGATTTAAAACCTTAAAAAATGCCGTTTAAAAACGGCATTTAAACAATTATTCCTGAACCTCAAACATGTCTTTGCCGACTCCGCAAAGCGGGCAAACATAATCATCCGGCAAATCTTCAAATGCAATATTGTTGTTTTCGGCAGGTTCATATACATAGTGGCATACCGTGCAAATATAATTTTTCATTTTTTTCTCCTTTATTTTCTTTATTAATTGTATCGGTTATACATTTTACGATTTTTGACAATCTTTGCAAATCCCCTTAAAGACAATATCGTGATTGTTTATTATAAAGTCCGTTTGTTTTTGCGTTTTTTCGATTATCTCGGGTGCAATATCCGCTTCTATGTCAAAAACCCGTTTACATTTTTCACAAATAAAATGATAATGATTATGCGTGTTATGGTCGAAATGTTCGCTGTCCTCGAGCCCTTCAATCCGTTTTATAATTCCGCAATCGGACATTTTATTAAGATTTCGATATACGGTGGCAATGCCGAGGTTTGTATTCGGATGTTCTTGCTTTATAATTGAATACAATTTTTCCGCAGTAGGATGTATTGCATTCTTCTTTAACGTATCGTATATTATTTCTCTTTGTTTTGAATAATTCATAAATTGATACCGATTATCAGTTTTACTTTTTTATTATGGAATAAATTATAAAATTTGTCATCATGTTTTAAACAAATCTTAACATTTGTAACATTTCACTAAAGTTTTTGATTTGAAGTGCCGAAATACATGTCAGTGACAAAGAAAAGGAAGGAAAAACAGTATGGATTTCAGCACATTGAAAGCGGACTTTTTCAAACATTTGAACAAACAATTGAAAATGGGTTCGCAAAAAACGGTAAAAGAAGATGACATGAATCTTTTCCGTTACAGTAACGAGTTTAAAAATTATCTTGTCGATAATGCTTATGCCGACAGATCAATTTTTACGAAAAGCGTAGATGATATTTTATCATTGGATTTTGAAGACGGAAAATTTGTTACCGATTCTTTTGAAAGTGAAAACGAAGCAAATTCCGACATTATGTTGGAAACAATTAATTCGTTTATTTCCTCGGATAAAATTCAGGATTTTCTGAATGCCGATGATGATGATGAATTAACAAAAGATGAAATCGGAGATTTCTTAAACGGAATTGCAAACGAAAAAGGCGAAGTGGATTTTGATAAATTGGCATCCATTGCACAAATTGTTGAAAGTATTAATTCCACATCCGTTAAAGATGAATACGATTTATTCCAAAAATTATATCAGGATGAGGCAATAAAATCAGCGGTTGATACAAACGGTGACGGAAAAGTATCACTTCGTGAAAGTGCCGATTTTAAAGGATATATCGCAAATTATGACGGTAATGCGGATGATATATCGGTAAAAGATATTGAAAAAGCATATTATGATATATTAACGGGTAATTTTTCTATGGATACGGTAGAAGCAGTTGACACAGGAACAACGGACAGAGTCAGCGGAAATACGACGACATCCGGCGGTAATTCTTCGTCATCGGCAAATGATACGATAGATGATGATTCGACTTCGTCAAATACGACATCGACACCTTCAACTACAACAACATCATCAACTCCGAGCACGTCAGGAACAACAACCTCGACACTTCCGACCGATACTACGGCAGCAACAACAACGCCGACGGCAAGCGTATCAACACCCACGGCAACAACGCAAACATCTGCCGAAACCGAGGTTGATGATGACGTAAACGTAACGGGTCTTGGAGATAATTTGCAGGAAGCACAGGCTGCGGATAACCAACAACAAAATGTCGTAAATCAGGCACAACAAAACATGAGCAATGTTCAAGCCGGAAATACCGATGCGATACAAGCTGCTCAGGGTGCTTATGATGATGCAAAAGCGGATTATCAGGCGGCAATTGAAGCCGATGAACAAATTAAGGCTCAATTAAAAGAACAGCAATCGGCAAATTTGAGTGCAATTGAAGCAAGTCAAACAAAAATAGATATGTATAATGAAACAATCCTGCAACAGGAAGAACTTTATTCGATGACGCAGGAAGAAATTGAAGAAGATCAAACTCAAATTGACGAAAAGACTACGCAAATAGAAGAAAAGAAAACGGAAATTGAGGAAAAAGAAACCGCAATAGAAGAAAAAGAAACGGCTATTGAGGAAAAAGAAACCGCAATAGAAGAAAAAGAAACGGCTATTGAGGAAAAAGAAACCGCTATATCCGAAAAAGAAAATGTTATTTCCGGACTAGAATCGCAAATATCAAGTATAGAAGCTTCAATTAGTGCATTAGGAAGCTCTGATGATCCTGAGGTTCAGGCACAAATAAATGCTCAAAGATCAGCACTTGAATCACAAAAGGCACAATTGGAAGCTCAAAAACAGCAGGAAGAAGCCAATTTGCAAACTTTAAAAGAAGAACTCGAAACTTTAAAAGGTGAACTTGAAACCTTAAAAGAAGAGTTGGAAACCTTGAAAGAAGAATTGGATACGCTGAAAGAAGAATTGGATACATTCAAGGAAGAATTAACTACATTTGAAGAAGAACTTACCGAACTTGAAGAAAAACGCACAAACGATGTTGAAGAGCTTGAAGCACTCGAACAGTCAATCGAATCAACCGACAATGCGAAAGCGGAAGAAGAAGCGAATTTGGCAAAATTGGAAACCGAACGTTCAGAAATAGAACAACAGTTAAGCGAAACGGCAGGTAATTCCGAACTTGTTAATACGGCATTAAACAACTTCAATAATGCAAAGAGTTCATTGGAAGGAACAAAGAAGGCTGAATTTGATGCGGCAAGGGACAGACTCGACCAGGCACAAGCCGTAAAAAATCAAACGGATTCGGCAGTAGACAGAGCAAGAAAGGCGGTTGAAGAAGAAAGAAGAAAAGCTCTTGAAGAATAATATCAAAATATTTTTACAAAGGGAAGTGATTTTTTCACTTCCCTTTGTTGTTGTTTCTTTTTATATGTTTTATTTGATATTTAATGATTTTAACCTTACATCAGCTGCCGCTTTATGAGCATATAAGCCTTCTTCTTTTGCAAGTCGTGAGGCATTTTTTGCGGTTTCTTCCAGTGAATTTCTTTTTATTATTTGATATGTTTGAATTTTTATGTAATCAAACACGCTTAAACCGCCGGAATATTTTGCAACCTGATTTGTCGGAAGTGTATGATTTGTTCCCGATACGTAATCGCCGAATACTTCAGCACTGTAATTGCCTATAAAAAGCGAACCGTAATTCGTGAATTTATCAATTTGTTCTTCCGCATTTTTAATACATAATTCCAAATGTTCGGGTGCTTTTTTGTTTGCGAGAATAACAGCCTGTTCCAAGTTATCAACAATAATTGCATGGGATTTTTCATACGAAATTTTTGCGATTTCTTTTGTTTCAAGAACTTCAAGAAGTTCTTTTGCTTTTTTATCCGCTTCTTTGGCAATTTCCTCCGACGTACAAATTAAAAACGCTCTTGCATCCTTATCATGTTCGCATTGGGCAAGCATATCGGCTGCAATAAACGCAGGGTTTGACGTTTCATCCGCAATGATTAAAACTTCCGAAGGACCTGCAAGAAAATCAATTCCGCATTCGCCGTAAACCTGTTTTTTTGCGGAAGTAACAAATTTGTTTCCCGGTCCTACTATTTTGTTAACTTTTTCTATGCTTTGCGTACCGTAAGCCATCGCTGCAATTGCCTGAACTCCTCCGATTTTGTATATTTCGTCCGCTCCTGCCAAATGTGCCGCTGCAATCGTAACCGGTTTTATTTTCGGTGACATCGCAACAATTCTTTTTACACCCGCAACTTTTGCAGGAACAATTGTCATTATTGCACTGCTCGGCAACGGGTAGTTTCCTCCGGGAATGTAGCAACCGACCGACTCCAACGGAATGATTTTATGACCCAATATGTTTCCGCCGATGTTTACTTCCGTTTCTTTTATGCTGTTGAATTGAGCTTTTGCAAATTCGCAAACATTATTTATTGCATACTTTATTGTTTTTATTGTTTCTTCGTCAACTTCGTTTATTGCACTTTCTATTTCATCGGGTGTTAAATTGAAGGCTTTTAACTCTCCGTCACCGAACTTCTTTGTATATTTTCTTACGGCTTCATCCCCGTTTTTTCTGACTTCGTTAATAATCTCGCTGACTGACGAAATGTTTTCAAACTCGATTTTAGAGAAAAAATCTTCCTCTTGTTCGTTATAATTACATATTTTCATAATATATCCTATTTTGTTCTTGAAGCTAAGTTGTTGATAATATCTTGTGGTGTAACATTGTGCATTGCCATAAACGTAAGCATGTGATACGTCAAATCGCCAGCTTCCCAGCCTAAGCCGTCACCTTTTTCAAAATTTACGGATTCAAAGGCTTCTTCCATTATTTTTCTTTGAAGTTTAAATTCGTCTTTAAAAAGTTTTGTTGTATAAGAATTTTCCGGAAGTTTTGCTTTTCTGTCCAAAAGAAGATTATAAAGTTCGTTTATGCAAAATTCTCTGTCTTCAAAACAGGAGTACCTTCCCGTATGACAAGCAACACCTTTTTGTTTAACTTTGAACAACAGTGCGTCTTGGTCGCAATCAAATTTTGCACTTATTAATTCCTGTGTATTGCCGGAAGTTAAACCTTTTGTCCAAAGTTCGTTTCTCGAACGGCTCCAATATGTAGCCAAACCTTCTTCCAAAGATTTTCTTAACGAGTCTTTATTTGAATATGCAAGCATTAAAACTTGTTTTGTTTCGATATCCTGCACAATTGTCGGAATTAATCCGTTTTGTTTTTCAAAATCCATAACAGCCAAATAAGCATCTTCCAACTTAACGGCACCTGTATATATGCTCATTCCCAATTGCGTTGAAACATTCATCTTTACAAGGGTTTTGATTTCTTCAATCGTAGAAATTCCGCCTGCCGCAATTAAAGTTTTCTTAGTTAATTTTCTTATTTCTCCGATTGCTTCAATGTCGGTTCCCTGCATCATACCTTCTTTATCAACAATTGTATAAAGGTAGCCTGCACATAAGTTATCAAATCTTTTAACATAGTCGGCAGGAGTTGCTTCAACTTCTTTTGTCCAGCCTTCCGTTGTAACTTTGCCTTTTTTTGAATCGATTGCAACAATTACTTTATCGTGCGGAAGAGAAGATAAAAATTCTTCGTTTGCCGCCGTGCCGATAATAATTTGTTTTGCACCGTTTGCAAGCATTCTTTTTGCTTTTTCTTTTGTTCTTATTCCTCCGCCGACTCTGCAATGGGCTGTTTTACATATCTCTTTTATAAGTTCTTCGTTGTCGCCTTTGTTCATTGCCGCATCTAAGTCAATGACGCTTATTTCTCCGAAACGTGAATAATATTTTGCAAGTTCCAAGACATTTTCTTTTTCCAAAACTTTTTCTTTACCTTGTCTTAATTGAACTGCTTTTCCGCCCATTAAATCAATACTTGGAATAATCATGTTTTTACCTTTCCTTTCACGGGTATTGTATATTAAACATGCTTATATTCCAATATTTCACGAAGTTTTGTAATGGAATTTTTACGGTTCTATTTATCATAAAACTTGGCAAATATATAAGGGATTCTTTTTAGATTGACATAGACATTTTGAATGTAATCTTCATCTTTTCCCGTTGCGGCAGTCAAGAAATATCTTGTTTGACGAGGTTTTAAGGGGTCTGTTGAAAACACGGCTTCGGATAATATTACTTCGTTGGGATGTTCTTTTAATCTTTTTTTGTGAGTCTTATCCATTTTTTTTGCAAAATTTGTATTTGCATTATATTCGTTTCCGTTTATGACACCGCCTTCGTATTTATACGGATATACGGAGTATTTATCATCGGGGTTCTTTACAAATTCGTCATCATCGGGGCAGACAAGTTTGTAGTTTTTGAATGCACTTTTTGTTTCAAATGTTGTTTTGATAAATTCGGGAATAGGTAATTTCGCTCTTCTGTCATCTAACGTAAAAACTAAAATTGATTTAAATGATACATTATTCATAAACTTTCACCTTAATATTCATGCTCTTATGTTATTTACAAATCTCCTGAAAAAAAAACTTGCCGGTAAATTGTGAAAATAATTAAAAATCCGGTACAATTTAAGAAAGAATAAAGTTTTGGAGAAAACAAAATAATGAAAAATATAAAAATAACGCATGTTGAATATCCGTTTTTGGAATATCCGGTTTTGATATATGAAAGGGAAAACGGTCATAAAATTGTTTTCGCCCGTAAAAAAGGTGAGTTGATTAATATCAGCAGTTGGGTTAAAACGGGTTCCTTGAACGAAAATGATGAAAATAACGGTATTTCTCATTTTTTGGAACATTTGATGTTTAAAGGTACGACAAAACATAAAGCCGGAGAATTTGACAGAACTTTGGAAAGCCGAGGAGCAATCGTTAATGCCGCTACATGGAAAGATTATACTTTCTATTATGTGACAATCCCGAAAGGAAGTGACGATTCTAATTTTAACGATACGTTGGAATTACATGCCGATATGATGATTGACCCCGTTATTCCCGATGATGAAATTGGCGAACCGTTTGACATCGATAATCCGATAATAAAAAACAAAAGAGAACGCCATGTTGTCATGGAAGAAATCCGAATGAGAAAAGACCAGCCTTGGACAAAGGTATATAATTCAACAAATATGAATATGTATTCTTCTCACCCTTACAAAAGAGATGTTATCGGAACGGAAAAAATTATTGCGGGTGTTACAAGAGAAGACGTATTAAATTATTATCATGAGTTTTATACTCCTTCAAACATAACAACGATTATCGTCGGTGATATCGATATTGATAAAATGTTGCCGAAAATATGCTCGGAATTTGATTTTAAAGGCAGGGTAAATAAAGCGAAATCGATATATAAAATCGATTCTCCCGTTAAAAATTTAAAATATATTGAAGAATATGCACAAATTAATACCGGATTTTTAATGTTCGGTTATTTGGGCTCAATTGCTTGCGATATAAAAAATTCAACAATTTTGGAAATGATAAGTTTGATATTGGGGCAGGGACAAAGCTCCCGATTATATCGTGAATTGATTGAAAAAACGGAAAATTCAGTCTTTAACGTAATATCAGGCGATTATTATCATTTCAGGGACGGCGGAAATCTGTTTATTGAAGCGAATTTTAAACCGGAAGAAAAAGAAAATGCAATCGAACAAATAAAACTTCAAATTGAAAAACTTATAAATGAAGGCATAAGCGAACAGGAATTAAAAAAAGCAAAGAAAAAGTTAAAAGCCGGTTTCGCCGAAAATTCCGAAACAGTTTCGGATATTGCGGAAAATATAGGATATTATATGACGGTGTGCGATAAATTGGATTATGTTAACGAATATATAGCCGTTATTGATACGATAACCTGCGATGACGTAATTAAATGTTGCGAAAAATACTTGAATTTAAACCATGCCGTAATTTCCGTTTTAATGCCGGAAAGTTACAAAAAATAAAAGGATTGATTATGAATACGATAATTTTAAAAAACGGAATAAAAACAATAATAAAGAAAAATAAAAATACCCCGAGAATTGCGGTTGTTTTATATATTAAATTAAACAAAGACGAAAAATATGCGGGGCTGTATTATTTGATGACTCAATTGCTGTTGCAGGGAACGTCAAACAGAACGGCGGAAGAATTGGCGGATGAAACCGATGAAAACGCAATTGACATCAGCTTTGAAAAAAAATCAGACTATATAAGATGTAAAGTTCAATGCTTAAACGAAGACATAAATAAGGCATTGGAAATTTTTGAAGATGTTATTGATAATTCGACATTTGAAGATTATAAAAAAGAAATTTTAAAAATAAAAGGCGAATTTTTCGCTGATTTGGATTCTGCAAAAGTTCTTGCACAGGATAATTATTATAAAACGATATTTAAAAATCATTCTTACGGTGTCGGAAGAAAAGAAATTCTTGAAGAAATTGACAATATTACAAAAGACGACATTGTTTCGGCTTGGAACGATTTAAAAGAAAATTCCGAAAAAAATATTGCCGTTGCCGGTGATATCGATAGTGAAACCGTTGGAGTTTTATTGAATAATCATTTGAAAGGACTTAAACATACCGAAAATAAAGATGTGAGAAAACATGTCGAAATGCTTTGCGAAAATCTTGTTTCGACGGTTGAAAAAGATGACTCAAATCAGGCTCAAATATTCAGAGGTTGGCAATTCCCGAATGTATATTCCGAAGATTATCCGAAACTTATTTTGATAAATACGATACTCGGTTCCGGCGGCATGTCATCAAGATTGTTTTACGAATTGCGTGAAAAGCAAGGGCTGGCTTATGTTGTAAGAAGTATATGGGAACCTTATGTTTTAAGCGGTAATTTCTTTGTTTATATTGCAACCGAACCGAAAAACATTAAAACCTGCATTGACGGTTTTGAAAAAGAAATCGGCAAAATTAAAGAAGAACTTGTCGGTGAAGAAGAATTGAAAAATGCAAAAAATAATGCAATCGGCAAAAGACAATTTTATCAGGAAACAAATTTATCCGAAGCCTCGTTGAAAGGATATTACGAATTTTTGGGCAAAGGTTTTGAATTTGAAGAAAAATTAAAAGAACAAATAAAAAATGTTACGGCGGAAGAAATAAAAGAAGCCGCAAATAAATATTTTTCTTCATATTCGGCATTGTGTGTACTGGCACCCGAAAAATATTTGAAAGAAGCGGAGTTAAAATAAAGATAAATATAAAAAATTCCCATTCTTATATAATTGTGGTAAAATCAACAATGAAGTTATGAATAAGTTAAATGAAAATAATAAAATAAATAAAGAAATCGAACGCTTTAGAAAATCCGGCAATATTCAAAAAGCAATAGAAACTTGTCAAAATGCCATATCCGAAGATGAAAACAATGCAGAACTCCATATAAAATTAGGCGATTTGTATATGGACAGACATTTGGATATTCATTTTGCGGGTCAGTATGCCGATGAAGCCGTTACCGAGTACCAAAGAGCCTTGGAAACAAGCATTAATTCATCTGAAATTTATTATAAAATCGGGATTGCTTTTTATTATAAAAGAGAATTGGATAAGGCAATAAATTATTTTAAGTTGGCATTGGAGCGTGACGAAAAATTATCCGAAGCCGATTATATGCTTGCGGAAGCCTTTATGAGAAAAGGTGATTTTGTGGAAGCAATGGAATATGCCGAGCGTACGGTTAAAATTGCTCCTTTTTCATCAAGCAGGGCTTATTTGCTTATATTTAATTTAATGTCGATAATGAGCAATAATAACTTCTTTTCTAAATATACAAAATTGCTTGCATCCGTTGTTACATTGCCGTTTGACAAAGTTGCGGTAAAAAATGCAATAAGAAATTTGTCGTACTTTCAATTTCTTCCGGATTTATTAAAAGTATCTTTTATTGTTTTCTTTAAAGGCTTTAATCAAAATGTACTTGAAATATACAAAGATGCGATAGATAAAGCACCGGGGTTTGCGGAGTTGTATATAAATTTGGGTCGGGTTTATTTTGAACTGAAAAAATATGATGATGCAATATGCGAATATAAAATGGCTATTTGGTTAGACAGTCTGAATGTCAGAGCATATTATTATCTTTGTCAGTTGTACGAAGAACAAAAGGATTATTCAAATGCAATAATTACATGTTCTAAATTAATAGAATTGCAACCTCACGTAGCCGAGTTCCATTGCAGAATTGCACAATATTATTATATGGAAGGCGAAATTGATAAGGCGATAGAACATTATCAAACGGCTGTTACAATAAATCCGAACTCGCAATGGACAAGCGTTGTTGCTCAAACGTTGGGATTTATTTTTCAGGAAAATACAAAAGATTTGGACGCCGCAATTGCTTCCTATCAAAACGCATACAGCTTAAATCCGAAAGATATTGACATATATTTGAACTTGGGAAACGTATTCTTCGAAAAAGGTTCTTACGACAATGCTTTGACCGTATATAAAAAAGCGTTGGAATTTATGCCTCATAACGCAAGATTACATTGTAATTTGGGTTATTTATACTGGGGTAAGGGCAATATTGAAGAAGCAATTAAAGAATATGAAAAAGCCATTAAGTATGATAATACTTATGATATTGCATATAATAATTTGGGTGTAATTTATCTTGATGACTTGGGAAAAGTTCAAAAAGCGATAGAATTGTTTGAAAAAGCAAGAACTTATAACCCGAATTACGCTTTGGCAAATTATAATTTGGCTCGTTCAATAGCTATAACGGGAGATAAAGTTGAAGCCGCTAAATTGTATCAAATTGCTTTGGATATTAATATTTATACTCAAGAACTTGACCCCGTTGAAGTTCAGGAAAAAATTCAAGATTTATTTATTTAAAATTTGACTCTTTGAAAAAATATAATTATCATGTTATATAGAAACACGGAGATAGTAATATAATGAGAATGGTTGATAAATTAAAATTATTTGAAAGACAACTTGTATTTATGAAGTGGGGAGCAAGTGAAGGCTACGGCAAGATTAATTATGTCGGGCATGATTTCTTGGAATTTGAAATTTTTGATACCGATGAACTTGAATATACCGATAAAATCATAATTAACGCACAGTTAATATTGGAAGTTGTTATAAAAGGTTCGGATATCGCAAGAATTTTGGCGGAATACTCCGCAACACTTCCCGACCATAATAAAGATAACGTTTAAGGGATTATTCTTTGAAATTCGGGAACATGTTTAAAGTTCCGTCATCGTTACGCCAGTTAATCCAACCGACTTTTGCCTGTTTAGAAGAATCGGTTACGGTTGCAAGCAACCAATTTCCGTGGATAACGGTAAAGGATATAAATTTAGGGTATTTAATTTCTTCCAGAATTTGAGATGATTTATCGTTTTTTGCGTAAAGAATTTTAGTTTCGTCCTGTAAATCATTAAAGAAACGGATACCGTATTTTTTCCCGAAGTCGTAAAAAAGTTTTTTGTAAGTATAAAATTGATTTTCGTCTTCGCAGTAAATCCAGCCGATTTCGTCTTTATCCCGGTTCATATAGATTCCGTACCAATTGTCGCCGTTATTTATATAAACGGGAAGAAGGGCAACATTGTTTTCGGGTACATAGGCAACGTAAGAGATTTTTCTCATATCAAGCGTGCTTACTATTGCACTTTTCTTTAAACCTTCATAATTAACTTCTTTTAAAATTTTAGACTCTTTATAAGGATACTGATATATTGTGTAGCTTTTCGGCATATTTAACAAGCCGACCCCGTAATACTTAATTGATTTGGAACTTAACGGAATAATATCCGCTTTAACGGGCTGACAAAAAAATGTAAACAATACAAATGAAATGATTAAAACAAAAAAATTCTTCATGATTTTATTATATCAAATTCGGGAATAAAGTCTATCAATTGTAGGAAAAATACCTGTCAAAATCGACATCGTCAAAATTGCAAAGAAGCCTGTAAACATCGTCATCTTCATCCATTTTTTGAAACTTAAATTCGTCAAATTTCCACAATTTCGGGTTTATGCCGAGAACTCTGATAATTTCTTTATCCAAAAGAATTTTCAACTTTTTTTTAACGACATCAAGCGGCATATCAAGTAATTTTGACAATTCAACGGCAGAAATTCCCTCAGGTCTTAAACACTTTTCGGGTGTTAAGAACATCAGTTCCAATCCTACTTTCTTTAAATCGGTATCTTCCGTTGTGTCCATTTTTTCTAACCTTCTTAAATTATACTTATATAATAATAAAAATATAATTTATTATCCAGCGTTTATAATCGACAAAATTTAAAAAAACTTTAATTTGTATATTTTTTTTTATAACTATTGTACAATAGTTTCTATGAGATTAGGATGAGGAATATGCACGAATATAATATTTGTTACGCTTTGGATTCAAATTATACGGAACAATTATCCGTATCGCTTGTTTCTATATTAAAGAATTCAACGAAAGAAGAAAAGTTTAATGTTTATGTTTTGGACGGCGGTTTGACCGATGAAGATAAACAAAAAATTACGGAGTTGAAGGAAGTAAAAGATTTTAATTTGAATTTTGTTCGTGTTAATCCGAAAGATTTTAAAGAATGTCCTCTTCTTAAAAATACAAATAAAAAATTTGATTTTTATCACGTAACTCTTCCGACGTATTTCCGTTTTAAATTACCGTCTTTATTGCCGAATGTCGATAAGATTTTGTATTTGGATTGTGACATATTGGCAAGAACTCCATTGGAAGAATTATACAATACGGATGTAAAAAAATATGCGACTGCGATGATTTCCGATGTTGAAAGTGAAAAAGAAGCCAAAAGATTAAATATCAAAAAATATTATAATGCCGGTGTTATGCTTTTAAATCTTGATTATTGGCGTAAAAACGATATAGAGAAAAAACTTTTTGATTATACGGTAAAAAATAAAAAAACAATTTTATGGCAAGATCAGGATATTATAAATGTTGTTTTGCAAAATGAAATAAAAGAAGTTGATTTAAAATGGAATTATTCCTATTTTTTGTATGACAAAATTAATGAAGAAGACTTGAAAAAATCGGCAATAATCCATTTTGCCGGCAGATTTAAACCGTGGACAAATCCGATAGACCATCCGTTGTTTGATTTTTACTATTATTATTTATTGCTTACTCCTTTTAAATCTCGTGTTTTGGATTATAAATTAAACGTAAAAGGAAAGTATTTAAAAGATAATATCGGAGGCACTGTAACGAATATTTTGGTTAAATCTTCCGATGTCGATTTGAATGAAAAAACTAAAGAAATTTATGATTATACGGATAAGGCGGTAAAAGATAGTAACGTACATCTTTCAATCGAAACGGACGAGAAAATACAAAAATTGTTACCCGAAATAAAAGCAGCTTACGACTACGTAAACAAGTTGGTTGAAGATACGGCAACTCATATAGCAATTGAAACGGATAAAAAGTTAAAAAGTATTTCAAAAGATATAAAAGAAATATATTTGTATTCGGATAAAACGGTAAAAGAGTCGGAGCTTGTACAAAAAACTCAAACCGATGAAAAAATAACTGCGGTATATGCGGAAATAACAAAAAATTATGATTATACAAAAGAGGAAATAAACAAAAGTCAGGATAAACAAAAGATTGAAACTGATGAAAAAATATCTTCCGTATATGATGAAATAAGTAAAAATTATGAATATACGAAAGAAATTGTTAATGAATTAGGCGAAAATAATAAAAAAGATATAAATTTGCTTGACGAGTTAATAAAAAAATCAAATGAAGAGCTTGATAAAAAAATACGAAATATAGAACAGATTACCGAGCAAAATTACAGTTTTATAAAAGATAAAAGCACACATCTTTCAATCGAAACGGATGAGAAAATACAAAAATTATTGCCGGAAATAAAAGCAGCTTACGAGTATGTTGATAAAACGGTAAAAGATAGTAACGTACATCTTTCAATAGAAACGGACGAGAAAATACAAAAATTGTTACCCGAAATAAAAGCCACTTATGAATATGTTGATAAAACGGTAAAAGATAGCAACGTACATCTTTCAATCGAAACGGACGAGAAAATACAAAAATTGTTACCCGAAATAAAAGCAGCTTATGAATATGTTGATAAGGCGGTAAAAGATAAAGGCGTACATCTTTCAATAGAAACAGACGAGAAAATACAAAAATTATTGCCTGAAATAAAAGCAGCTTACGAATACGTAAACAAGTTGGTTGAAGATACGGCAACTCATATAGCAATTGAAACGGATAAAAAGTTAAAAAGTATTTCAAAAGATATAAAAGAAATATATTTGTATTCGGATAAAACGGTAAAAGAGTCGGAGCTTGTACAAAAAACTCAAACCGATGAAAAAATAACTGCGGTATATGCGGAAATAACAAAAAATTATGATTATACAAAAGAGGAAATAAACAAAAGTCAGGATAAACAAAAGATTGAAACTGATGAAAAAATATCTTCCGTATATGATGAAATAAGTAAAAATTATGAATATACGAAAGAAATTGTTAATGAATTAGGCGAAAATAATAAAAAAGATATAAATTTGCTTGACGAGTTAATAAAAAAGTCAAATGAAGAGCTTGATAAAAAAATACGAAATATAGAACAAACTAACGAACGCAATGACAGTTTCATAAATTCGGTTAATGATTGTTTGAATAACAAAATTGATTATATTTCCGTTAATGCGGATAAAAAAACAGAATTGTTAAAATCCGATATTGAAAAGATAAAAGATGAAAATAATGTTGCAATAAATTTATTGAATGAAATTATAAATCAAAAAAGCGACGATTTTAATAAATTGTTGGAAGAAAAAGAAACTTTGTTCAAAGAAGAACTGAACAAAATATCTGATGAACAAAAAAGGAATGAGGAAGTTCAAAAAGAAACCCAAACAAAGCTCGAACAAAACAGAATAGAGCTATATACATACATTGATAATCAAAATGCCGAAAAATGCCGTGAAACGGATAATAAAGTGCAGTCGGTACGTGACTTTTTTGCGGATGAATTAGAAAAATTCGAACAATCGCAAAATTTAAAAATTCGAGAAACCGTTACGGAATTCAATTGTGAAACGGCAAAATTATATTCCGATATGCAACAAAATATAAATATCATGAACGAAAAAATAAATAACACGCAAAATGATGTTTATTCAAGATATTCGGAAAACAAATATAATATAGAAACAATAAAAAATGAATATGTAAGCAAGACGTTATATGAAAATGAACGTAATGTTTCGGAAGCAAAATATTTACAAGCGGAAGAAGAATATAACGAAAAAATCAGAAAAGTAATTGCCGATTGCGAAATTATGTTGAATGAACAACGCAAGAAGTATGAGAAAAAGTTAATGAAATTGGAAGAAAAATTGGAATTTATTGAAAATCAATATCAAAACCGAAACTTTTTTACAAGAATGTTTAATAAATATATAAAGAGATAAAGTATGGAAAAAATATCATTAGTTTTAATTTATAATAATGAAAACAAAAATATCATAAAATGTGTTGAAAGTTTGCGAAATCAAATAATTTCCGATTTTGAACTTTTGTGTGTAAATACATCGGAAGAAACCGTTATAAACGAAAAATTGCAAAGCATTGCGGAAGTTGACAAACGTATAAAATTATATAATATTCCGCTTTTTGAAGATGAAAATGATGTAAAGAAAACGGCATTAATGCTTGCAAACGGAGAATATATCGTATTTCTGCCGGTAAGTGAATTTCCTTATGATTATTTGAGTTTGTTATATCAAAGTAATGTTATAAAAAACGAGCATAAATTCAGAATAGAAGAAGAAAAATTTTACAAACGTGATTTTTTGGAAAATTATGAAAAAATTGAAGATATTATTGAAGAAAAAGTTGAAGGTAAGTTGCAAAAATTTATCTCTGTTGCCGGAAATCTTAAAGATGAATTTACGACTGATTTAGATAAACTAAGCAAGGCTCATTCCGTTGCAATTGATAATAAATTTTATGATTTATCAATGAAATTTTCCAATTTAAAAAGCAATGTCGATTATATGAAAAATGAAAGTGAAAATATAAAACAACAAATTATATATGAATTGGATGAAAGAGAAAAAAATATAAACGAAAGAATATCAAACGAGCTTTCCTGCATTTATGAAAAAATAAAAGCCGAAACCGATTTAAAAGGGGCGGAAATAAGCAAAGTTTATGAAGAAATAACAAAAAATTATCAATATACCGAGAAGTTAACAAATGAAAACAGGACTTATGTTGATACGGTGCTTGTTAATGATAAACAGGAATTAAAGAATAAATTATATGATTTGGAAAAAGATATAGTTGTCAGGTACGTAAATTTAAAACGAATGCTTGAAAGTCGTGCGGATGAATTGGATTCAAGAATAAAGGCTGTTACCGGCAGCGGAAGTTTTGATAATTTGGAAGAAAAAACCGATTTTATCGATTATGAAAAAGCATTAAACGAAAGTATCGAAAATATTTATATGCATATAAATTCGACAAATGCCGAATTTTATAAAGAATTATCAAAAATGTATGCCGAGATAAATTCCAAGTTGATTGAAAGAATTAAGGAACTTGAAATTCTGTATAATAACAGAATATACTCGCTGAAAGAAGAAATGGCTGCCGAAACCGACAGAAAAATTAATGAGCTGAGAGAAGAACTGAAATAAGGGGTCATTGTGGTAAAAGTATCCGTAATAATACCGTTTTATAATGTTGAAAATTATATTGAAGAATGTTTAAACAGTGTAGTTAACCAAACATTAAAAGATATAGAAATAATACTTGTAAATGATGCTTCAAGTGATGATTCGTTAAAAATTGTTCAAAAATTTATTCAAAAAGATAAAAGAATAATTTTATTAAATAAGGATGCAACGGAGCAAAAAGGTCAGGGCTATGCAAGAAATTTGGCATTGGAAGTTGCAAAAGGCGAATATATCGGCTTTGTTGATTCCGATGACTATATAAAACCGGAGATGTTTGAAAAATTATATTCGGAAGCAAAGAAAAACGATACGGATATTACAATGTGTCAAGCGGATGAATATAATGATACGACAGGGGTTCTTGATACATCACCTTATTATTTGCTTGATTTATTAAAATTAATACGAAATGAGGTTTTTTCGGCAAAAGATACAAAAAAGCAAATTTTGGATATAAATGTTGCAATTTGGAATAAAATATATAAAAGAGAATTTTTTGAAAAAAATAAAATAAGATTTCCGCAAGGGTTTATATATGAAGATTTGCCGTTTTTCTTTGAAACTTATTTGAAAGCGGAGAGAATAAGTATTATATGGGAAATTTTATATACATACCGAACAAATCGTAAAAATTCTACGATGAACCAATTTAACAATAAGGTTTTGGACAGACCTTATATGGTTTCGCTGACTTATGAATATTTAAAGAAAGTACCGTTTTTTGAAGAAATAAAAAATGATGTTATCGCCTGGATAATAAACGATTTATTTCACAGATATACGATATTGGAAAAAGGGTATCAAAAAGAATTTTTCTTTTTGATGAAAAAGCTGTTTCTTTCTCTTGACATAAAAAACAAAGAGGATTCATATTGGCAGACGGTTTATCATTTTAACGGATATTTGAAAGTTATTGAAAAAACATTTGAAGAATTTAATCAATATATATTTAATGAATATTTGGATTTGCATGAAATAGAGCATCGTTTACGGTGTGAATTATCAATAAAGCACGTTATTTTGTCTGAAGTATATGATTGTATAACAAAAAATTATAAATATACCGATGAAAAAATGTCAGAGGTAAATGGTTGTATAGCTCAAAATTATAAATACTATGAAAAGAAATTAAATGAAGCAAGTGAAAATGTTAATTCAATTATAAAAAACGTATATGAAGATATATCAAAAAATTATGATTATACATATAATCTGACAGAGGAAACACGCAAAAAAATTGAAACGCAAACAAATGCGAAGGTTACCGAACTGTATAACGAAATAAGTAAAAATTATGAATACAAGAATAATTTGTTAAAAGAGTTTCAAGATAAAGTTCTGTATGATATTAATAATCGTATTAAGCAAAATGATGAAAATTTAAAAAATATGTTGCCTTCAATAATAAGTGATTTAGAGAAGAAAGCAAATGTATATTCGGATATAAAAGCAAATTTATTGTATGACGAGTTATCCAAAAATTATGATTATACGGAAGAAATTGTTTTAAATGCTAAAAATGAACTTGAAGGCAAATTTATATCAATAGGAAATGAAATAAGAAATAATACAAATGAAAATATTATCGGGATTTCCGATAAGTTGAATAAGTTTAATCTGGAAACAATTGAAAAAGTTGAAGATACAAGAAAAGAATTGTTTGAAAATGTTAAAGAAATCAGCAAAAATGCCGAAGAAATCCGGGGGCTGTTTAATGATAAAATAAATGAACTGTTATTTCAATTTGAACAATCAGGTGCAGAACAAAAAACGGAAAAAGAAAAATTAACTTTTAAAATGGATGAATTATCAAAAGATATAAATGACAAAGTACAATCAAACAATGAATTGTTAAACAGATATAAAGAAGAATTAAATAGAGATTTAAAGGATTTTGCTTTTATTTTTAATGATAATAATGCCGAATATACAAAAAAACTGGACAGGTCTATATCGGAAATAAAGCAAAATGCGGAGGATATAAATTATGTTAAATCAAAACTTACTTCCGAGGTTAAGAATGCCGAAAAACGTTTAAATTCGGTAAAAAACGAAACACAAAGCAAAATAAAATCATTGACTGAGGAATATTTAAAAATTATAAATTCGTTAAAAGAAGATATCCAAAACGAAAGAACGCAACATTACAATATATTGGAAAGTTTGAAAAAGAAAATTTCGGATACCGAAGAAATAAATAATCAGCAAAGAAATGAAATAGATGTTTTAAAAGAAGAGTTAAGAAATACAAAAGAAATTTTGTATGAAAGAACAAGAAATCCGATTGAAAAATTATTTAAAATTTCAAAGAAAGAAATAAATAATGAAAAAGATATCAGTAATAGTACCCGTTTATAATGTTGAGAAATATTTGGAAAATTGTTTAAATTCGATATTAAATCAATCATATTCGAATTTGGAGATAATATGCGTAAATGACGGTTCAACGGACGGTTCATCGAAAATATTAAAAAAATATGCAAAAAAAGATGAGCGAATAAAAATAATTAACAAAAAAAACGGCGGTTTGTCCTCCGCAAGAAATGCGGGCTTGGAAGTTGCAACCGGTGATTATATAAGTTTTGTGGATTCCGATGATTGGATTGATAAAGAAATGCTTTTTAAATTATGTAAGAGCATGGAAGAAAATAATACGGATATAACAATATGCGGTGTTCATTGTTATGATGAAAAGAACCGGGAATATAGCGATAATAATCCTTATTTTACGTTGGGATTTTTTGATGAGAGTTTTGATAACAAAGTATTTTCGTATAAAGATACAACACATTTTTTGATGGATGTGTGCGTAATGGCTTGGAATAAGCTGTATAGGAAGAGCTTTCTTGACAAATGCGGTGCAAAGTTCCCTCTCGGTTTGATATTTGAGGACGGACCGTTTTTCTTTTCCATATATTTTAAAACGGAACGAATTTCGATTGTAAGAGATTTATTATATTACTATCGCATAAACCGTAAAGGTTCAATTGTAGAAAAAGGCGGAAAAAATTTTATCGACATAATAAATGTTGTAGAGTTAATGTATAATTCGCTCAAAGATGCGGATTGTTTTGAAGAAGTTAAAAACGAGTTTTATTGCAGAAAAGCGGATGACATTGTATATCGTTATCAATTAGTCGGTTTAATGTCAAAATATAAATTTTCAAAAGAAGTAAAAAAGAAAACATTTTTATTTGATGAAAAAATATTTGATTTTGATACCATAAAGCAAAAAGCGGAAATGATACTTCGTCGTTTGATTGAAATAAGGGACAGAAGTAATTTATATTTGTTTTATAAAAATAAATTCAGAATAAAATTAATGTATAAACTGATGGAAATTTTATATACGGAAGACGGCATATATTATATAAAATACAGAACGTTTAAACGGAGAATAAAAAAAAGAGTGGAATATTGCAATGTATGGTATCAAAATGACCGAATATATGTTGAGTTGTTCAGAAAAATAAAATTTAATT
>CAZHCP010000006.1:0-6612 GCA_964531015.1 uncultured Muribaculaceae bacterium | reverse complement strand
TGGTATCAAAATGACCGAATATATGTTGAGTTGTTCAGAAAAATAAAATTTAATTTTAATTTTGAATATTCAAAATTGGAGCAGAATTAGAGATGAAAAAGCCTTTAATATCCGTAATCGTACCTGTTTATAACGTTGAAAAGTATTTAAGAGAGTGTTTAAATACAATACTTTGTCAAACATATTCAAACTTGGAAATAATATGTGTAAACGACGGTTCAACCGATAAATCACGTGAGATTTTGGAGGAGTATTCAAAAAAGGATTGCAGAATAAAGATAGTCGATAAAGAAAACGGCGGTTTATCCTCGGCAAGAAATGCGGGAATGAAGGTTGCAACGGGTGAATATATCAGTTTTATCGATTCCGATGATTGGATTGATAAAACAATGATAGAAAAGCTTTATAACAGTATGGAAACATATAATACGGATATAACGATTTGTGCGGTTCATCAGTTTGATGAGCGAAAGCAGGAATATGACGATTATAACCCGTATTTTACACTGGGGTATTTTGATGAAAGTTTTGATAACAGGGCATTTACGTATAAAGATACAAAACCGTTTATAATGGATGTATGTGTAATGGCTTGGAATAAGCTGTATAGAAGAAAGTTGACAGACGAATGCGGTGCAGAATTTCCGGAAGGTTTAATATTTGAGGACGGGCCGTTTTTCTTTTCAATATTTTTCAAGGCAAAAAGACTTTCGATTGTAAGGGAATATTTGTATTTTTACCGAATTAACCGTAAGGGGTCTATTGTTCATAAGGCGGGTAAAAAATTTTTGAACGTGATTGATGTTATAAATTTAATGTATTCGCATGTAAAAGATTTGGATGATTACTTGGAAATAAGACCGCTGTTTTTCGGTAAAAAGGTTGAAGATTGTTTATCAAGATTAGATAATATGAGTTCAAGATATAAAAGTGCTTATGCAAAAAAAATAAAGAATGACAGCATTTTATGTAATGAAGAATTGTTCCCTGATTATATAGTAAAAGGTTCTTTTAAGTATAATCATTATTTGTTTAAAACCTTAAAAAAAGGCAGTATTTTAAAATATGAACTGCTTAAATTAAAAATGCGTTTAATGTATAAAACAATGGAAATAATGTATTGTGATAATGATTTTTATTTGTTTAAAATTAACGGAATAAAGTTAAAAATCAGAAAAAATAAAGATATATTGGAAATATATTATGTGAATGATATATTACATTTCAAATTTTTCAATAAGAAAACAATTAAAGTGCCGTTTAAATTTTCGGAATTGGAGCAGTTGAACGATAATGATTAAGGTCAGTATAATAATACCGTTTAAAAACGTTGAAGAATATGTTGAAAAATGTATAAAAAGCGTATTAAATCAGACATTAAGCGAAATTGAAATAATATGCGTAAATGACGGTTCTACGGATAAATCACTTGAAATCGTGCAAAGATTTGCGAAAGAGGATGACAGAATTATTATCCTTGAAACCGATAAATCCTTGGGACAGTCGTATGCAAGAAATATCGCATTGGAGGTTGCAAAGGGCGAATATATAGGCTTTGTTGATGCGGATGATTTTGTTGAACCGGAGATGTTTGAGAAAATGTATAATCGGGCAAAATCAGGCGATACGGATATAACAATGTGTTTGGCAAAATTGTATGATGACGTGACGGAAGAAGAATTTTGTGATGATTATTACGGATTAAAATCTTATGAAAAATATGGAGATAAGACATTTAACGCAAGTGAAGATAAAGACAACATATTAAACCTGAATGTCGTAATTTGGAATAAAATATACGGGCGGACATTTTTGGAAGCAAATAAATTAAGGTTTGAGAACGGTTATATATATGAAGATTTGCCGTTTTCGTACGGTGCATATTTGAGTGCCGAAAAAATAAACATAATTTGGGAATATTTTTATCATTACAGACAAAATCGTAAGCATTCGACAATGCAGAATAAGGATAAAAAAATATACGACAGAATAGATATGGTCGAATTGACGTACGGCATATTGAAAAAATCGGAGTATTTTGAAGAAAAACAAACGGATATTTTATGCTGGGTTATAGATGACATATTTCACAGATATACATTGTTGGAACCGGAATATTACGAAGAATATTATAAAAGAATGCGAAATATGTTTATCGGGCTTGGGGTTACGGAAGAGCAAAAATCAAAATTGGACGTAAGTTATTGTTATGATGAATTTTGTAACATATTGGAACGAAATTATTTCGGATTTTGGAATTTTTTAATAGAAAAATATAAAACCGCAAATAAAGTAATAAAAACGATAAAACACGAACATAACGAAAGCATGAACGCAATTAAGGCATATATGGAAGACTATAAGGCTGAAAAAGAAAAAGAGCGTGAGGAGCTTGAAAATTGGTGGAAAAATCATTGTGAAGAAATAGAATATGAGTTGAACCGGCGGCACGGTGAAGAGTTAAGAAACGCCGAAGAAAAAATAACGGCGGAATACGGGTGGAAAATCGAACAACAAAACAGACATTATAAGAATGCTTTAAACGAACAAAAAAATTATTATGAGAATAATTTTTTATCGGTTAAAATAGTATTAAATATGTGCCGATTTGCACAACAGTGTAAAAACACAATAAAAAAGATGTTAAAGAAAAATTAGGATAAGAAATGAATAACGGCGACGAAAAAGAATTAAGGTTGGAAAGAATATATTTGGCAAACTATAATGCTCAAAAAAGATTTTTTGAGAGTCAGATAGAATTGCTAAAATCAAAAATCGAGTACGAAAAAGAGAAAGTAAGAATTGAGTATGAAGGAAAGACAGAAGAAGCAAAAAAAGCCGTTATAGAAGAATATAACGTAAAAAGTACAAAAGATGCGGAAGCGATAAAGGCGTATTATGCTGAGGAATTGGAACGCCAAAAACAGTGGTATGAAAAGGAAATCGAAAGAAGACAGCAGGAAACCGCAAATTGGCATATAGCAGAAACGGAAAGAAAAATTGCAGAATTGACAAAAGGTTATGAAGAAATGCTTTCGGCGTTGAAAGATAAGTATGAATTAGAACTTGAAGTACTCTGTAACCAGTTAAAGGAACAAAAAAGTTATTACGAAGAACAATTAAAACCCGTAAAGATGTTTGAAAAAGCGGTAAATATATTGGAAAAACGGATAAACAAATTTGCAAATTTAAACTTGCACAACAAGGATAGTAATAAAAGTTCCGTTTTAATCGGAAATGAGAAATCAAAAAAAATTAAAATTGTTGAAAATAATCTTATTGAAGAAAAGATAAAGAAAGAAATAACTCCCTGCCATGAGGGAAACGAAGGCAGAGCGAAAGTTTCGCTTATTTTGCCCGTTTATAACGTAGGAAAATATTTAAGAGAATCTTTGGACAGCCTGATAAATCAGACTTTGAAAGATATTGAAATAATCTGCGTTAACGACGGTTCGACCGATGATTGTTATGAAATATTGGAAGAGTATAAGGCAAAAGATGCCCGAATAAAAGTAATTCACAAAGAAAATAAAGGCACCGGTGCCGCAAGAAATGACGGTTTAAGACTTGCAACCGGCGAATGTATCGGTTTTGTGGACCCGGATGATTGGGTAAAACCGAACATGTTTGAACGCTTGTACGGCATTATTAAAGATGAAAATGTTGATATCGCAATGTGCATGCCGGACGGTTATGACGAAAAAAATAAAAAGAATGCACCTTTTCCGTATTTCGTCGATGAAAATTTCAATAATATTCCCGTACAAGAGGTATTTAATCGGGAAACGTTGTCACCGTTTACTTATCCGATGTGCGTGTGGAATAAATTATATACAAAAGAATTGTTTGACCGCAACGGAATAGATTTTGCGGAAGGTTTGGATTTTGAGGATCATAAAGTTATTTTCGGAACTTTGTTAACGGCAGAAAAAATATATTTTATAAAAGAAAAATTATACGTGTACCGCTATAACAGAGAAGGTTCGGTTTTAACCGATAATAACGCAAGATTAATAGACCATATCGAAATTTTTAATATTGTCGAAAAAATAATGAAAGAAACGGGAACAAGTGAAAAACTCAGAGATGATTTTTTGACATATAAAGTTCACAATTTGTTGTATTATTACGGAATGATAAAGGAAGAATACAAAAAAGATTATTACGAAAATATGGTTAAATCCGTAAAAGATACAAATTTAACGCCGGAAGAAGAAGAAATGCTAATAAAGAAGTATCCGGAGTTTGAAAAAATCGTAAAAGCCGAAACTTTTGTGTAAGAAATCATATAAATAAACGGTTTAAAAAAGTTCCAGTCTTGTATAATGATAAGATAGGGACTTTTTTATGGAAATATTCGGAAACGACAAAATAAATCAGGGAATTAATATATATAATAAGTCAACTCGCACTAATATCGGAGTGTTGAAAGAAAACGGACAAAATGCGATTTTTGAAACAAATATATTTTCGGAACGGAAAAAGGAACTTCAACGCAGCGAAGTAAGCAATCCGATAAAAAAGAAAAGAAGAAGTAAACGTTTAAATATTGCGGATAGCGAATATTTGCCTGATGAAAGCAGAGAAGTCGAAAATGTTGCGGAAGAAGAAAATTTTTTTCTTGAACCCGAAAAAAGAAGAAAAAAAAGCGGTTTAAAAAAAGTTGCGGAATACGTATTAACAAATGTATTTCCGATAAATTACATATATTTAAAGAAAAAAGAAAAAGGCATGAAACATACCGTTTCGGAATTAAGCGACATAAACGAGAACGTGAATGAACTTTTGGCAACAAGAGCCGCTTACGGAGAAGAAGACAATGTTTATAAAGCAATGGAAACAAATTTAATAAATGCCGTAAATATAATGAGTCGGAACAAGAAAGAATTTAACAAAAATTAACAAATAGAAACATAAATTAAGAAAAATCAAAATTTAGCGTTTTTTTCTTTACTAATTAAATGATTTACAATAGTATGTTAATAGATAAGAAAGAAAGCTCATGAAAATATTGTCATGGGAGAGAAGAAAGTAATAGAAAAAAAAGAGGGCATATAAGTGGAAAATTTTGTTCCTGACATTTTTGGCAAAAAAGAAGGTGGAAATAATACACCAATGACACCGCAAATCGGCGGAACACCGGCAGATATAAAAGTAATCGGTGTCGGCGGCGGTGGCGGTAACGCAGTAAACCGAATGATAAAAGCAGGCTTGGGCGGTGTTGAATTTTGGGCAATGAACACCGATGTACAAGTTCTTGAAATGTCTTTGGCTGAAAATAAAATAAGAATAGGCAACAAACTTACAAACGGTTTGGGTGCGGGCGGAAACCCCGAAAAAGGCGAAAAATCAGCAGAAGAAACAAGAGATGAAATCGTAAACGCAATAGGCAAAGCAGACATGGTATTCGTAACAGCCGGCATGGGCGGAGGAACGGGTACGGGTGCGGCACCTGTTGTAGCAAGAATAGCCAAAGAATTGGGAGCATTAACAATAGGCGTTGTAACAAAACCGTTCGGTTTTGAAGGTAAAAAAAGAATGGCGCAGGCTGTTCAAGGTTTGGAAAAATTAAAAGAAACCGTTGATGCATTAATTGTTATTCCGAATGATAAATTGTTGGAAGTTGTTGACAGAAGAACAACAATGAGAGAAGCATTCCAAGTTGTGGATGAAGTATTGTTAAGAGGTGTACAGGGTATATCCGATATTATTACGGTACCCGGTTTAATCAACGTGGACTTTGCGGATGTAAGAAGCGTAATGGAATCATCAGGTTCCGCATTAATGGGTATAGGCAGAGGAACAGGCGAAGGCAGAGCATTGGAAGCAGCGAAGTCCGCAATAAATTCGCCGTTGCTTGAATCTTCAATAAACGGAGCGTCAGGTATTATAATGAACGTAACCGGCGGACCTGATATGACGTTGTTTGAAGTAACCGATGCTGCACAAGTAATTCATGATGCGGTATCCGATGATGCAACGGTACACTTCGGAAGCGTAATTGATGACAGAATACAGGGAGAAATTCAAATAACGGTAATTGCAACAGGATTTGACTTAAAGAAAAACGAACCCGAAAAACCGGCTCAACAAGAAGAAGTTAAACCGTTAGGAGCATTGGATTTGTTTGGAACTCCGAATTTGAACGTAACATCAACAAGCCCGAAAGTATCCAAAGCCGCAAGCGATTTCGCAAATAATATATTGGATATCCCGGATTTCTTGAAAAAGTAAAATTTGAAATAGGAAATAACAAAAAAGTTCTTGTTTTTGACAAGAACTTTTTTCTATTTCAATATCTGCATTCAAACTTAGAATTACTTGCTTTAAATCAGTTACTGGTACAAAAGTTATATCCATGACAATATAATATGATGAACAAAAATCAGCATTGGTATAATACTCTCAGTCTTCATCACTATTAAGTATAAAAATTACAAAAAATAAAGTTCTTGTCCCGGTTCGTACCGAGATAAAATTTAATTTATTAGATTCCATAACAAATTTTTCAACATTATAGTGTTGTGTTTGCTTCTTGAATCCAGGCTATTAAATGTGTTTCACTTTTTGTCATAACATGTTGTTCCTCGATTTTTAATTTATTAAATGCAA
>CAZHCP010000005.1:0-37684 GCA_964531015.1 uncultured Muribaculaceae bacterium | reverse complement strand
AAGACCAACCATTGGCAACAAATAAGAATTTTAATTACAAAGCATAAAAAATTATCTATCTATACTGCCATCATAAAAACGAACATTCCAACCCGATTGTGAAGAACCCGTCATTATTTCATCAAGAGGACCGGGATAAATAACAATTCTGTTAATTTTTTTATTTAAATAAACGGTATATTGGTCATTCGGTTTTTCGGAACTTATCGTCGGTATATTCGGACCTTTTAAACCATTTACATCTATTGCAATTCCGAAACAATTTTGACCATACTCATTATAACAATAGCTTTTTTCATCATTAACATAAAACAAAATACCGTCTTGCGTAATAAAAGAAGTTGAAGTATGGGGAGAATAATATAAACATTCGGGTGCCAAAAACTGACAGATATAAACCTTGTAATCGGACTTAAAAGATTTATTTTTTGTTTCCAACACATTCATTCTTTTTTTGAAAATATTATTTACAATATCTTCTGCCGAAGAATAATCATCAGCAGTTAACCCTTCTAATGCATAATGCAAAGTTAATGCCTGATTTAATCCCGAAACAGCTTTTTTAACAGCACTTTTGTACTCTTCACCGTTCGTATTGTTCATCAATGAAGGAACGGTTATTGCCGCAATAACAGTTCCTTCATTGATGAACAATACCAACGGTCAGGAATATCGAAGTAAATTTAAAAAGGCTATTTCAGGCGTTAATCAGGCTTTAACTCTGCATTATGCATTGGAAGGATTGTCTGTATATGATTATGATGGATATGATGATGTTATTGACAATATTTTTAAGAAAAGAATGAATGTAATCGACCTACAACAAAAGAAAAAAAACATAGTGAACTTATTTTCGGAAGATTATGTTATTAAAAATGAATACGGTGCTGAATGCACACCAGGTTATGTCGACTTGAAAATGTTGTGGGATGATACCAATCAAAAAAACATTTCAAATTATTTTATAACCGCTGACGGAGTTTTGTTTTGTCTTCGTTTAATTGAAGATGACTATAGTTCTACTGACGGTCTTGTAAATATAGGCGGTAATGAAAAAAGAAAGATTGGCTTATTTATTGACGTAAACGGTGATAAAAAGCCAAACCTGGCAACTGTCAATGCTTCACAACCTCGTGACCAATATTCGGCAATTATTTATGACAAACATGTCACTCCTTATGGTGTTTCAGCAGAAATAATGTATGATAAGAAATAATTTTAAACCTGTATAATTATAAATAAAAAAACAATCAAATACATTTGAATAAGTGTTTGATTGTTTTTTATAATTCTATTTTAAGATTACGGCTTTATAAAAATTTATTTTCCTGCCGATAAGAATAAACTTATAATATCATTAACCTGAGTGATGTTTTGTTGATATTCTTCAACGGAGCGTTCAAGTTGCATTATATTTGTTTTATATTCCTGAATTTTTATCATACATTCTCTTGCAGAACAATTCAAATCTTCCTGAAACATTTGAGCTTCTTTTAAAACACTGTTCATCGGCAATCCCATTGCTTCAAGAGTCTGTTTTATAATTTGAGCACCCGTTTGCTTGGTCACACCGTTTGGCAAGCCGTTAATTAAATTTTGCAAAGTTGCAACATTTGGCGGTAATGCAACGGGTGAATGTTTATGTACTTGCTGCGGTGCATTCTCCTGTTTTAAATTAACGTTTGAATAGTTTAATGATTGTGCGTTATCCGCTACCGTGTTTTGCGGTTTCGGAGTCGTAAATTTGGGCATTTCAATCGTATTTACAACGGGAGTTTCAGAAATTTTTGCAGGTTCGCTAAACATTATTTTGGGTGTTTCTTCAACAATAACGTTTTCCTGTACATCCGAAATTTCACGAACTTCCGGAATTTCGTTAATTTCACCGATTTCGTCAATATGCGTGGTTTCAATTGTTTCGTTATATTTAATTTCGGGTAAATCTTCAATTTCCGTTAAAGGAAGACTGTTTGAAAAAGCAGTACCGCCATTATTTTCAATTGGTGCAATATCCGCTTCTGATTGTCTTTTTAACGCTTCGACTATCTTTTTTCCCACACCTTCCGGTAATTGATTTCTTGCCATGTTCATTCCTCTATTGTCAGACTTTCAGATTATATATAAAATAAAATTTTTATTCAATAAACTAAACGTATTAAAATCTTTCGTTAAAATTATTTTTGTCGGAAAAATATTTTATATCGTACACTTTAACCAAGTGCCAACCGTTTTCCGTTTTAACGGGTTCCGATATCGTATGCGGTTTTATTGAAAATGCGACTTTTTCAATTGATTGATACAAACTGTTTCTCATATTATATCCGATATCGCCTTTTTGTTCTTTTGATTCGCACAAAGAATATTTTTCAGCCATATCTTCAAATGATTTTCCTTCAAGTATTTCAGCCCTTATGTTTTTTGCCTCATCTTCCGTATTGACGAGAATGTGGCTCAATTTTACTTCCGCTTTATCAATATCTGATTTTGTGTATGTAAAAGGAAATACGCAACAGAGTATTCCGAAAAACCAGCATGCCGCAATTAAAACAACTTTCATAAATAACCTCGTTTATATTCTTTCATGATTATATAACAAAAGATTGTATATGTCTAAATTTTATATTTTTCGCATGCCAAAAGTGCCGTTCCAATCATTCCGGAGTAATTTCCTGCTTTTGCAAGTTTGATTTTTACGGGTGCAACAACAATTTCCGAGTTAACGGCTTCTTTGATTTTTTCCGTATCGATAAATTCTCCGAGTCCGCCCGAAAGTACAATGCTTTCGGGGTCAAATATATTTACAATGTTTATCAAGCCTACGGTTAAATCTTTTTGCCAGGTCGAAAAAACTTTTTCACAGTATTTATCGCCGTTTTTCACTCCGCCGGTTATATCGTAGGTCGTAATTTCTTCGATTTTTTTGTTTGCAAGGCTTGAAGTTTTAAAAACATCATCGTTTCGGGCAATTTCCTCCGCCGTAAATTTTAAGCCCGTACCGGAAGCATAGCTTTCAAAGCAATCTTTTCTTTTGCAGGTGCATATTCTGCCTCTGCCGTTAATTTTCATGCTTCCGACTTCACCGCCGCTGCCTGATTTTCCTCTTAATAATTTACCGTCAACAATAAATCCGCCGCCGACTCCCGTGCCCAAGGTGATTGTTATATTATTTTCTTCACCTTGTGCCGCACCGACTTTATATTCCGCCCAAGCAGCCGCATTTGCATCATTTTCGACATATACTTTTTTCTTGCTTAATGAAGAAAAATCTATCTCTCTGTACCCTTCGGGTAAATTAGGAGTTGAAGAAACCACCGCCGTATTTTCTTTATTTATTGCCCCCGCCGTTGCAAACGCAATAACATCAACTTCGTTTTCATAAGCGGAAATTATGTTTTTAAAAACACTTAACAATTCATTTATATTTTTAGGTGTTTTTTCTTTTTTTATATCGGTTAAAAATTCGCCTTTTTCGTTAATTAACGAATAACTTATTTTCGTACCGCCGACATCAACTGCTAAAACTTTTGTCATTTTTACCCTCTTTCACAAAATCTTTTTGTAATAAGTCCGGGACGTGTAACCGCCGAACCTATAACTACGCTGTAAGCACCGAGTTCAAAGGCTTTATCGACTTCTTGCGGTGTCCAAATTCTGCCTTCCGAAATAACGGGGCAATCAAGGTTTTTTGCCAACTTTTCAAGCAACTCAAAATCGGGAGTCGTTAAATTTTGGTTTGAATGCTGCGTATATCCGGATAAAGTTGTGGAAATTATGTCAAAACCGAGTTCTCTTGCTTTGACACCTTCTTCAAAAGTTGAAATGTCCGCCATTGCATATTTATTATGTAATTTTATATACTTAATAATTTCTTCCAAACGCTCTTTCGGACGAGGACGCAAAGTTGCATCGGTTGCTATAATATCGGCACCCGCAACAATAAGTTCGTTTACTTCTTTTAACGTCGGGGTAATATAAACAACCTCTTTCCAATTATCGGGAAGTTTATCGGGTTTTGTCAGACCGATAACGGAAACATTAAATAATTTTTTTGCAATTTTTACATCACGTTCGCCCGCAACTCTTAACCCTTTTGCACCGCCCGATACAACCGATTTCATCATTGCCGTCATACATTTTTCGTCATACAACGGCTCATTTGGCATTGCCTGCACCGATATAATAACTTCGTTTTTTAATTTTTCAATAACATTCATTTTTCAAACTTCATTTTTTCTAACCCCGATATATTATATAATGTGCCGGTGAAAAAGAAAACAGCATTACAAATATTAAGCACATTCCCCCCCCTTTATTTTTTTAAATTTTAAAATATTAATTTTTTGTTTACTTTTTTAAGAAAATTGAAAAACGATGTTATAAAAAATATAGTAAAGAAATTTTATTAAGAAACAGGAGATAAAAAATTATGGCAAAAACAATAGGTATTGACTTGGGTACTACAAACTCGGTTGTAGCGGTTATGGAAGGGGGAAAACCCACCGTTATCGCTAATGCGGAAGGTTCAAGAACTACTCCTTCAATCGTAGGTTTTTCTAAAACCGGCGAAAAACTCGTAGGACAACTTGCTAAAAGACAAGCCGTTCTTAACCCCGATAAAACAATAATTTCAATTAAACGTCACATGGGCGAAGATTTTAAAAAGAATATCGACGGAAAAAATTATACTCCGCAAGAAATCTCCGCTATGATTTTAAGAAAATTGGCAGATGATGCTTCCGCATATTTGGGCGAAAAAGTTACATCTGCGGTTATTACAGTTCCCGCTTACTTTAACGATGCTCAAAGACAAGCTACAAAAGATGCCGGCAAAATTGCGGGTTTGGATGTTCTTCGTATAGTTAACGAACCGACGGCTGCCGCTTTGGCTTACGGTCTTGAAAAAGAAAAATCGGAAAAAGTATTGGTATTCGACTTAGGCGGCGGTACTTTCGATGTATCCGTTTTGGAAATAGGCGACGGTGTTCACGAAGTACTTTCAACATCAGGTGATACGCACTTGGGCGGTGATGATTTTGATGAAAAAATTATTGACTGGTTGGTTTCCGAATTTAAAAAACAGGAAGGTATCGATTTAAGAAACGACAAACAGGCAATGCAACGTTTAAAAGAAGCTGCTGAAAAAGCAAAATGCGAACTTTCTTCCGTTGTTGAAACAACAATTAACTTACCGTTCATTACTGCGGATGCAAACGGCCCGAAACACTTGGATATGAGCTTAACAAGAGCTAAATTTGAAGAATTGAGCCGTGATTTATTGGAAAGATGTAAAAAACCCGTTTCCGACGCAATTCAACAAGCCGGTTTATCAAAAGGCGAAATAAACGAAGTTGTTTTGGTCGGCGGTTCTACTCGTATTCCTGCCGTTCAGGCATTGGTTAAAGAATATACGGGCAAAGAACCCAATCAATCCGTAAACCCGGATGAAGTTGTTGCAGTCGGTGCAGCCGTTCAGGCAGGTGTTTTGGCGGGTGAAGTTAAAGACATCGTATTATTGGACGTAACTCCTTTAACCTTGGGTATCGAAACATTAGGCGGTGTTTCTACTCCGTTGGTTCCCAGAAACACAACAATTCCGGTTTCAAAATCACAAGTATTCTCAACAGCCGAAAACAATCAAACTGCCGTTGATATTCACATTCTTCAAGGTGAAAGACCGATGGCAAGAGATAACAAATCTTTGGGTATGTTCAGACTTGAAGGTATTGCTCCCGCGATGAGAGGCATTCCTCAAATCGAAGTAACATTTGATATCGATGCTAACGGTATTGTTAACGTTTCAGCAAAAGATAAAGCTACAAACAAAGAACAAAAAATCACGATTACAAATTCTTCAAACTTATCCGAACAGGATATTGACAGAATGGTTAAAGAAGCCGAAGCAAATGCCGAAGTCGATAAAAAACATAAAGAAGAAGCTGAAATCAGAAACAATGCAAACAGCTTAATCAGTTCCGCAGAAAGAATCGTTAAAGATTTTGAAGGTAAAATTGCAGAAACGGATAAAACCAAATTGGAAGAACAAAGAAAAGCTCTTGAAGAAGCATTAAAAGAAAATAAATCCGCCGATGAAATCAAAAAATTGTCGGAAGATTTACAACAAACAATGTATGCAATTTCGCAAGCGGCATATTCGCAAGTTCAACAGGAAGGTCAACAAAGTGCTAATTCCGAAAACGCTTCTTCCGAACAACAATCCGCAAAAAAAGATGATGATGTTATTGATGCGGAATATACAAAAGAATAGTTTTAAGAAACAAAAACATTCGCAAAAAAGACAGGTTTTAAAGCCTGTCTTTTTTATGTCAAAAATTCAAACCTTGTTTAAAAAATTATAAAGAAATCTTTTCAACATTCATAACTTTATAAAACAGTTTTGAAGCCTTTATAAATTGCTCGGGGTGAGAACTTACATAAAATTTCGGTTCATAATCTTTTTTATTATTCTCAGATTTTAAATTTTTTATATCTTTTGCAATATAATCGGAAAAATAAATTGCGGGATTGATAAATAAATCTTTGCCGACAAATTTTCCCAAAATACCCGACAAATAAGGATAGTGCGTACATCCCAATATAATTTTATCAACATTGTTATTTAACATTTCAAAAAGTTTTGATTTGACGTTTTCAATACTTTGTTCATCTTCAAGCAAAGAATTTTCAACAATTTGAACCCAAGTCGGGCATGCCGTTTCAAACACGGACAAATTCGGGTTATACTTTAATATATTGTTTTTGTAAGCGTGAGAATTAATTGTGGCATTTGTTGCAAAAACACCGATTTTTTTATAATTTTCGTTTGCAATTCGCTCGGCAACCGTTTGAACAACCGGATATATTTTGAAATCATAATTATTTTTTAATTCGTCATAAACAAGAGCCGAAGTTGTATTACACGCCATTACTACCGCTTTTACGGAATTTTTTTGAAAAAAATCGAAAATTTTTATGCAAATCTTAATCAATTCGTCTTTTGATTTGTTTCCGTAAGGCAAATTTACCGTATCTCCGAAATACAGATAATTTTCTTCGGGTAAAAGTTTTATGAGCTGCGAAAAAACGCTTAATCCGCCGACTCCCGAATCAAATATTCCGATTGGATTTTTATTCATTTTAATACTCCGTCAAATAGTTTATAATGCCTTCCGCAATTGCTTCTGCTGATTCTTTTTGTCTTGTATCGGAACATAATTTACTTCTTTCATACTCATTTGAAATAAACCCGAGTTCCAATAAAACAGCCGGAGCCTCCGTGTGGTTTATAACATAAAATTTAGACTTAAACAAGCCTCTGTCTTCCGTATCAATATTTTCAATCAATTCTTCATGAATTATTTTTGCGACATTATAGCCTTTTTCCGTATAATAATGTGTTTCTATGCCTTTAATTTCGGTTTTAACGCTGGCATTAATGTGGATACTTACATATATATCGGCATTTTTTTCGTTTGCTATTTCAACCCGTCTTGCAAGAGAAAGCGTTTCATCGCTTCTTCTTGTCATAACAACCTTTTTTAATCCTCTTTCCAGCAGGATTTGTTCGACTCGCAATGCGATATCAAGGGTCAAATCTTTTTCAAGGGTATTACCCCTCATTGCACCCGTATCCGCACCGCCATGTCCTGCATCAATTACGATAACCTTGTTTTTAATTTTTTTCGGAATTGATAATTTTTCCTGTTTGGATTTCTTTTTTGCGATTTTTTGTTGTTTTTTTATTGATTGCGTTAACAAATCGGAGAAGGGATTTTCCTTCTTTATTTCGGGAGTTTCTCTTCCCGTCGGAAGTTCAATCGTAATTTCAGGTTGGCGTTTTTCTTCTTTTTTTGTAAATACAAACCGCAATTGCGAAGCATTAAGCGTTTCATAACAATCAACATAAGTTGTCGATAAAACCGGAAACGTCATTTTATATGTGTTTGTTCCGAGTTGTTTTGCACTAAATCCGTTTTGATTTTTTTGAGCCGTCATGTTAAAAGAATTTACGTCAAAATTTGTTAAATTATAAAATGTGACATTCAAAGCGTTTCCGTCTTTTTTTATGGAATAAATAACCGGTTTTGAGAATATAACGTTTATTACGTCCGTGGTTGAATTTACATTCTGTTCTTTAAATAAAGTCAAATCCGCAAAGTTTTCCGACGGTATCAAATTCAACGGGCGATTTTGATTTGCAATCAACAACGATTGTAAATTGGAAGAATAAACGGGAAGATATAATTCGGGGGTTGCCGTTTTTATGACTATTCTTGCTTTTGAAGGTTCAAATTGTCCGATTTTAATTGTTTCGTTGTCACTCAAAACAAATTCTTTATCTCTTAATTCCTGCAAAACAACGGTATTGGGCAAATCAAAAACAATTCTTGAAGGTTCGGTTAACACAAACGGTTTTTCCAAGTTTATTACCCCGATACCCGAGAGCAATATATTTCCGTCTTTTACCAAAACTTTATCCAGAAAAAACCTTGATTTCAGCCTTGCCTGCTTTTGTTCGATATTGGGTCTGACAAGTTCTTGCGAATCTTCTTTAAATGCCTGTTGGACTTTATTAAATATTTCATCGGCTTCGGTTGTTTCCGGTTTTGTTTCTTCAGGAATTACAATTGCGGTGTCATAATATTCAACTGAGCTTCCGCCCGTTTCTTTATATATTTGGGTCAAATATTTTTGTAAAGGAATTTCGTTGCTTAATTTGATAATAATATCATTTTTAATTTTTAAGACTTTTAATTGAGAAGAATCATAATTTTTTGAAGTATAAATAACAATTCTGACCACATCGGGAGAAACGGAATTTTGGGCTATTTTAACCTGAGTCATGCGACTGTTTCTTATTTCAAAAGTTTTATTCGGAAAAGTTATTACGGCATTTTCGATATCAAAAAAAGTTCGCTCCGGGTCATTCAATTGTTTTTTTGTAATTTTTATTTCGGAAGTATTTTCATTAGAGGAAGTTCCCAAAAATATAATCGAATCGGAATTATCAAAATTTATGTTGTTAATTTTTAAACTTTCTTCGGCAAAGGCACACAACGAAACGGAAGGCAACGGGCAAAATCCGTTAAAGGGATTTTGAATAATCGGCATTATGATATAAATAATAAGCAATAATAACTTCTGTTTCATATTATTAATAATAAACTTAAAAAAGTTATTCTCCAATAATTTAACAAAAGTAAAAGCCCGAAATATACTCGGGCTTAATATAAAAATTTATCAAATGCGATTTATGAATTTGAAGTTCCGTTCAGGTTCGGTCTTAAAGCGTCCAAAACACTTGATGTATCGTCTTCAACTCCGTCATTGTAATAAAGGCTTGTTTCCGAGGCTTTGTAAGATTTATATTTTGATAGTGCCTCTTCCATTTGGCAATCATAAGTAAATCTTGTTATTTCTTCGCTCGTAACTCTGCCGTCACCGTTTGTATCTATTTTGTTAAAATAAGTTAAAACGGTTGATAACAATGAACTGTCCGTACCGTTTATCGTGCATAAAGATTGCAATTCGTTATACGTCATGCCTTTTGTTTGCATTGTGGACATTAAATTGCTCATGTCCGTGCCTGTTATTTCGCCGTCACCGTCTTTATCCAAAGTTGAAAAATTTGCGGTTAAATATTGTATAAATGATGAATTATTGCCCAAGCCGAGCATTGTGGTTGAAGAAACGTTTGATAAATCATCAAGCGTTAAACCTTTTCCTGAGGTGCTGTTGCTTGACATCAGTGTCGAATATGTATTGCTTAAACCTGCCATTGCACCCGAGAGCAGTGTTTGTCCGTTTAATATTGTCATATAATCTCCTTATGTTACATTTATCCGTAATAACATTTTAATAATGATTTCGGAAAAGTAAATCATTTACTTGAATTAAATTTCATTGTAAAATTAAAAGAAAACTCAATTAAAGTTTTCGGGGGTTCCGCCGTTTCGGGTCAGGACCCGGGGGAAACGCTCCGATAGGAGTTCACGGAGGGATAAAAGCCCGGGAGATATTTTATTATATCTCTCGTTTTTTGTATTAAAGGAGAAAAAAATGGAATGGATTTATTTGTTTATAGCAGGATTGTTTGAGATACAATGGGCGGTTTGTTTAAAATATGCGGAAGGGTTTACAAAACTTTTTCCTTCAATTTGTACAATAGCGGGCATGATAACGGGATTTTATTTTTTGTCGCTTGCTTTAAAACAAATGCCGCTCGGAACGGTGTATGCAATTTGGACGGGAATTGGTACAATCGGAACGGTTATTTTGGGTATTATACTTTTTAAAGAGCCTGTTAATCCCGTTCGTGTCATTTGCATTGCTCTTATTATTGCGGGAATTGCGGGGTTAAAACTCACGAACAATTAATTTGTAAAGTTTTCTTAACAAAGACTTTTATAAAGACAATCGGCACTTTTGTTTTGTTTTATTGAAAATACAAAAAGTAAGTAAATATTCGGAAGAAAAAAGAAAGGACAAAACGTATGAGTATTACGGGAATCGGCGTGCCGGGGTCATTGGCACATGTTGTAACAAACAAAAATATGAGTGCAGAAAATAAGGGAAAATGTCTTAGAGAACAATATGCCTTAGGTTCTAAACTTTGCGGGGCAACCGCGGCTTCAACGGCAATCGCGGTAGCAACACTAACGAAGGATTCATCCGGTTTTGAAGATTGTTTGAAAGCAGTACGTGATAAACTTCAGGGAGTTTCAATCGGAAATAAAAATTTGTTGGCAAGCATAGAAAACAGCAAAATCGGCAAGGCTTTCCTTAACTTACCGACCAAGGGAAAAGCTGCGGTAATTGTCGGAACGGGTGCTTTGGCAGTATTCGGCACACTTGCCGCACATATTGCAAATATGAAATCAGCATATATTGAAGGAAAATACGAACAAAAATAACCGCATTACACTAAATTCAAATTTATATAACCGACTCGAAAATTTTTTTCGAGTCGGTTTCGCATTAATATCCCCTCGCCGTGTTGACAAAGGATTTTTAGCGGGGTAAACTGAATAATAACGTATAATCAAAATACGTGTGTAGTAGAAAGGTATGTCGTTTCTAAATGCGTAAGCTACGACTGCTTAAAGTGAAAGGAATTTAACATGTTCGCAATTATTGAAACAGGCGGAAAACAATATCAGGTTACCGAAGGTCGCTATGTTGATATTGAATTATTGGAAAACGAAGCAAATTCTAAAGTTGTTTTTGAAAATATCATTATGCTTGTTAACGGTAAAAAATCAAAAGTAGGTAAACCCTATGTCGCTAATGCAAGCGTTGAAGGCACCGTTGTTAAACATGACAAAGCTAAAAAAGTTATTGTTTACAAACAAAGAGCTAAAAAAGGCTACAGAAAAAAACAAGGTCACAGACAAAACTTTACAAGAGTTATGATTAACAAAATCAGAACCTCCGCTAAAAAGTCGGATTCCGTTGAAACAGTAGAAGAATAATAAAAATTAATTTAAGGAGAATATAAAATGGCACATAAGAAAGGTGTCGGATCGAGTAAAAACGGTCGTGACAGTGAAAGTAAGCGATTAGGCGTAAAAAAATTCGGTGGCGAATTTGTTACAACCGGTAATATTATTGTTCGTCAAAAAGGTACAAAAATTCACCCCGGAAACAATGTAGGCATGGGTAAAGATTATACTCTCTTCGCATTGGTTGACGGTGTTGTTAAGTTTGAACCTCACAGACGTGACAGAAAACAGGTAAGCGTTTACGCTCAATAATCGAGATTTTAAAATATTAAACAAAAACGAAAGAATGACTCAAATTTATTCTTTCGTTTTTTTATTCTGAAATTTTAATATTTTTACCGTAAAATAACAGTAGTTATATTTATTGCAAGAGGAATTATAATGGAATATCTTGGTTGTAATTTTATGGAAGAAGGAATAAACTTTGATTTGGATACCGTGTGCGATTGCTGTATTTCACACAATGACGGACGAGGTCTGCCCGTTCTTTTAAAAAATTATCACGGAGAATTAATTGATTGGGAAAATCTTTTTGAAATAAAATCCAAAAGAATTGAAGCTCAAAAAAAACAAACTGTTTGGGATTGCGAAAATTGTTACAAGTTATCCGATTACAGATTTAAAGGAACGGGAAAAATATCGGAGTTCCATTTCTCACACTGCCGTATTTGCAATGCAAAATGTATTTATTGTTCCGATTTATACAGCAGAGGAACAACCAATTACAATACATATCCTGTTATAAAAGATTTAATCGAAAAAGGATATTACAAACCGGGCGGTGAGGCTACAATGGAAGGCGGAGAGCCTACCTTAATGCAAAATTTTGACGAACTCGCCGAACTTTTAACTTCCAACGGAACAAGATTGAGAGTTCATACCAGCGGAATAAGATTCAGCGAAACCGTTGCAAAAGCTCTTGAAAAAAACATGGCAAGCGTTGTTATTTCTTTGGATTCCGCTTCCGAAAAAACATATAAAAAACTTAAACTTGTCAATACTTTTGACTCCGTTATCGAAAACATTAAAAAATATATAAAAACCTCAACTCAAAATCCTAATCAAATTATAATCAAGTATATAATCGTGCCGGGGTACAATGATAATATAAAGGAAATTAAAAATTTCTTTATATTGATGAAAAAATTGAATGTTTCAACAATTGCACTTGATATTGAAGTAAGATATGCAATGCAATACAACAACAAAGATGTATCTCCGCATATATTTTTGTTGAAAGATTATTTTGACGTTTTGGCAAAAAAATATAATATTAATTTATTAATATACAGTTTTATCTCTTACGTGTTGAAAAACAGGAATATAGAACCGTTTAAATATATGAATATCCCGCTTTTATTCAATATGCACATTCTTAAGAATACCCAAAAAGGAAAAAATTTGAATTATGTGCGGTAAAGAAATGTAAAAACATGTAAAAGATATCCGGCTATTGACAAGTTATGCGTTAAAATATACTATATATAAGATAATAAAAATGTTCTCTTTATTTAAAGAGTACGATTAATATAATAAAAAGTAATTTTAATATATGATAAATACACTCGTAAAACATAAAAACAAAGCAAATATTGATTTAAACAACGTATTAAGCGATATTTATTTGCTTCCTCATTGGGAAAAAATAAAAGAATTTTCATATACCGGCAGAAGTTTTTTTAACAAAAAATCTTTTAAAGCTCAATTATACAGAAAATTCTCCTCCAAACACATGCTTGAAAAGTATTCAATGCGTGTCGGTGAAGAAAAAGAAATCGCAAAAATGGACTTAAAAGTTTATAAAGACTGTGTCTATATTATCAATTTGGACTGCGATTTTAAAACTTCTTTCAATTCAGTGTTGGAAACGTTAATTCAGGTTGCCGTTGAAAAAGGAATTTACAACACAGAAAACAAAGAAGTAAAAATAAATTTATTAATGCCGATTTTAAAAAGAAATGCGGTTAAAAGAATATTAATTCAAAACGGTTTTATGCCCGAAGAAAATCAAAGCAAATATGAAAAAGAAATGTTCGGCGAAACATATTTTATTTTTGCGGAAAAATCGCTTGATTGGAAAAAACGTATAAATCATCTGCCGATATTGATAAACAAATAGTTTTTCTTCAAACTTCATATATATGAATGATTTGCTTATATCCGGAACTTTATACAATTGATATTGGTAAGATTGTATCTGTTTTTAGGCAACATAATGACCGGTAATGTAGAATATAATTCATATAACAATATAAAAAGACTCTCCGATTCCGAATTGGAAAATTTGTGGTTGAATTATTTAAAAGATAAAACCAATAAAAAATTAAGAGATGAAATTATTGTTCAATATATATATTTGACAAAATATGTAATCGGAAGAATAAAATTAAATCTGCCACCGAATTATGCGTTAGAAGATATTACAAGTTTCGGAATAGAAGGCTTGATTGACGCAATCGAAAAATTTTCGCCCGAAAAAGGTGCTCATTTTGAAACTTATGCCATAATGAGAATAAGAGGCACGATAATTGATAAAATTCGTTCCCAAGATTGGGTACCGAGAAGTGCAAGAAAAAAAATTAAAGATGTTAAACAGGCAATAGAAACTTTAAAACAAAAATTCGGAAGAGTTCCGACAAATGACGAAGTTGCCGACTTTTTGGGCATTGATAAAGAAAAAGTCGTTGCAATTTTAAGTGAAGATACCTCGGTTACTTCTTTATACGAAAAAAAATATTCGGGTGATGACGGTGTTGAATTAATAGATACCTTGGTTGATACGGGCAGTGCAACTCCGCTTGAAAAACTGGAAGAAAAAGACGTTAAAAACGAATTGCAGGCTGCTTTAAAAAAATTACCCGAACGTGAACGTATGGTAATGGTTCTTTACTATCACGAAAATATGACTTTAAAAGAAATAGGTGCGAATATTAATGTTTCGGAATCCAGAGTTTGTCAAATTCATGCTCAGGCTATTATGAAATTAAGAAACATTTTGAACGCAAATAAAAACAGATAACCTTTTTTCCCGAAGTTTAACTCTGACGAAAGAATTTTATTTTTTTCAGCATTTTGAAATTATATATTTTTTTCCAATTCTTTAAAATCAAAGAAATGTTCGTTAATTTTTTCTTCGTTGCATTCTATGTTCTTTTTTGCAAAATTTTCAAATATTTCCGCAAAATCCTGCTTTTTTGTCATATCAACATAAGCGAGATTAAATTCTTTTGCAAGCGTTTCAACCTTCACATCATAGCTCAAAGGTAAGAGTTTGACCTCGTTTTTTATTGCGATTAAACAGGCATGATAACGCATTGCTATAAGTTCATCAAGCAAAGCAATATCGTTGATTATTTTTTGATTTGAAGTATTTTCAACAACATTTACGTTTAAATCGGAGTTAATTTTCAGAAGATTATTTTTCAATTGCTTGCAAATGTCGCAGTCTTGCTCATTTTGAAGAGAAAAAATGCAAATTTCTTTATTTGAGTAATATTTATTAATCAGTGTTGCCAATTCGTTGATGAAATCATCCGAAACATTGTTAAAACTTCTTAATTGAATACCGATTTTATTTGTTGAAAGGCTCGGCTTTTGAATTTTTTGTATATTCCAAACAGGGTCATTGCATAAATTTGCATTTATTTTATATTTTTTTAAAAGGTTAAAACTTGTAATATCTCTGACCGTAATATAAGCGGAATGTCTTAATATGAACATTGTAAGATTTAAAAGTAATTTATTTTTTATCGGTCCTATGCCTTGTGCAAAAATTATGACTTTTTTCCCGAAAAGTTGTGCCAAAAAGATAACCGCAAGGTAATAAATCAAACTTTTTGAACTTGTTGAATTTTGCAGGAGGCTGCCACCGCCCGAAATCAAACAATCGCAGGTAAAAAGTTCTTTTATTACGGATTTTATATTAAAAGAATATACACTGTTTACATTCGGATTTTTGGAAGTTTGCTCGGGGTTTGAAGAAAAAACCGTAATTGAAGGTTTTTCTTTAAACTGTTTGAGGTTTTGAATTAAAATTTCCAAAATTGTTTCATCACCGAAATTATTAAATCCGTAATAACCGGAAATACAAATTTTTTTACTCATTTTCACCTTTGAAAATTTTATAAACTTCATCTTTGTACGGTAAAGATTTTATTGCACCGATGTTTTTAACCTGCAAAGAAGCAACGATTGCCCCCAAATAAACGGATTTAAAAGCCGACATGCCTGTTGAAATACCGTGTAAAACACCGCCGTTAAACGCATCACCGGCACCCGTGTCATCAACGACATTTTCGTTTATAAAATTAACGGTCTCGATTTTACCTTGATTTCCGACATAATAGCATTTGTCGATTTCCGATTTTACAATAACGGTTGAAATTCCGATATCCCAAAGATATTTGATTAAATTATCCGCAGAGGAATCCATTATTACTTTTGAATCTTTTTGTATGTTAAGAAACAAAATATCAATATATTCTTTTATTTCGTCAAAAGCCTCTTTTGCTTCATCTTCCGACCAGACAACGGAATAAAAATTCGGGTCATAGGCGGTTGTAACGTTGTTTTCTTTTGCGATTTTGAATGCTTTTTTAACGGCTTCCCGAGAAGAAATCGATAACGACTGTGTTATGCCCGTTGTATAAAGAACGGAAGAATTTTGGATGTATTCGGGCGAAACATCTTCAATTGATAAATTTGTTGCTGCGGTCTTTTTGCGATAAAGCGAAAATTCTTTGCCCGTGCATTCGTTGCCGAGTGAAATTATGTAAAGCCCGTTTACGCCTTTGACGGGTTTAACGTGTGAAATATCAAGTCCTTCTTCCTGCCAGCTTTCCAAGAGGTAATTTTTAAAGCAGTCCATGCCTATTCTTGAAATAAACCCGACCTTAGAGCCGAGCCTTAAAGCCGCAATTGCACTTGTTAATGTATCACCGCCGTAGAATTTATCCAAGGTTGTTGCCGAGGTTAAATTTTCTTTGCTTGAAAGCTCCGTCAGGCTTTCCCCGATTGTTATAATATCAAGTTTTTCGTTCATTGTTTTATATAACGGTAAGTTTTACCGTACCTTTTGTCTTTTTTGATAAATTATTAATACGTTGCATTATTTCGTTATAATTTTGCGTAAACTTATTATATTGCAAATATTTTTTGTAATATCTTTTTGCACTTTGGCTTATATTCAGTTTATCATAACAAATTCCCAATGCCAGATAAGCTCTGAAATAATCTTTTTTGATTTTTAAAACCTGCTTAAATGCTTTTGCACTGTTAACATAATCTTCAAGGTGCATGTAAAGCGTTGCTTTTTGAATGTAGGCTCTTAAATACGAAGGATTTTTTTCGATAATTCGTTGATAAATCATCAAAGCCATATCGTCCTCGCCAATCATTTCATGGACAAGTGCAAGCTGTAATTGAATATCGCAATTATCGGGGGCTAATTTTATTGAAGAAATAAGATGTTTCATTCCGTTGTTTATATTTCCGTCAATAATATTGCACATTGCAAGTTCTTTTTGAATTAAAGCGTTGTCGGGGATGATTTTTTCCGCTTTTTGAAGGGTTGAAATCGCTTTGGAATATTTTTTTAAACTTTTGTAAGCATTTGCAAGCCCGATATAAGAATTTGGATTTTTTCCGTTAATCAAAATTGAGTTGAGATAAATTTCAATTGCTGCGGCATGGTTGTTGTTGCGGCACAAATCCTCCGCCGTTTGAATATAACGTTCCGCCGTATCAACAGGGCTTTTTGTTTCCGTGTTATTGTTTTTTGTAATATTAATTATATTTATCCCCAAAATTATTTCCCTTTTCTTCAATTTTAGTTAATATTTGAAAAAGGTTGTACAGCCTCGGGATTTATTTTTGTCAATCTAAAGATTAATATGTGTTATACTTTGCAAGAATATCATCGGCAGGAACTCTGTTTAAACAAATGTATTCGTACACCGGTTCAAGATATTGTTCTTCGTTTTGATTATTGCTTTTTAAACTTTCAAATGAAATATCAAAAAATTCTTTCACAAAGTCTTTAACTTTATATTTTTTAATTTTTGTATTTATGGCGTAAATCGGAGTATATTTGCGTAATTCCGTATAATCTTCAAATGTGAAAACGGATAAAATCTTTTCGATTTCGTCAATCGCATTTTGATTATATATAATACCTTTCCAAAATGCGGGAACGGAAAAAGTCATTTTATCGTTTTGTGCATCGTGATTTCTTATCTCGATATAATTTTTCAACCTGACATCGGGGAAATAAAGACTCAAATGATTTTCCCAATCGGCAAGAGTTGCCTTCATTCCCATATATCCGTTTTGAAGGAAATCGCCGAAGGTTTTATTTACGGGAAAAAAGTTATTTCCTCTTTGAATAAAAATCATCGGAACATCAAGCAAGGTTTGTGCGTAGCGTTCAAATGAAAAATATTCGTTTTTGTCAAACAAATCTTTATGAATATAACCGCACCTGTCCTCGTCAACGTTAAGCCAGGAATTTGCTCTGAACGATTTAAAATTTGTTTTTTTGTTGTTTCTAATCGGAGAATTTGCATATACGGCACTGATAAACGGACTCATTTTGATTGCGATTTTGAGTTTTTTTACGGCATCATCTTCGCTTTTATAGTCAAAATTTGCCTGAATGCCCGCCGTTTCTCTCATCATGACGAACGGAGTTAAATTTTTTGTCGGCAAATATTCGCTCATATATTTGTATCGTTGTTTTGGAATTACATTTATATCCTCATAAGTGGAAACAGGTTGTATTCCGCTGTTTAAGACTTTCTCACCGAATTTATCCGCATATAAATTCAGATTTTTGTAAAACGACGACAACAGATTTTTAATATCATACAAGTTATCAAACGGTTTTAATGAAAGCTCGATTTGACTTCCGGGTTCAAGCGAAATTGTGCCGAAGTCGCTTTTTAGCCCCAAAACATTATTATTCTCTTTTATTTCCGTCCAAACATTTTTGTCAAACATGTTCAGAATTTTTAGAATATCACAATACGTAACCGCCGTATAATCTTTTTTGTAAACTAAAAGTTTTTCCGTTTCGACACCGATTTTTTCTTCCGTTTTACATCCCGAAAAAAAGAAGTTCAACAGTTGCTTTTTGTCCGTAATTATTTCGTTTGAATTATTTATTACCTGCATAAATCCTTTCGCTTGAAAAATAATTGTTTATAATCTTTTCCAAATGACTCATAATCTTATCTTCAAAATGAATATTGTAATTTTGATTTATTTCCCTTATGAAATAGCAAGGGCTTGTAACATTAATTTCTATTACCGTTTCATCGATGACATCAAGCCCGACAAGATACAAGCCTTGTTTTGAAAGTTTTTTGGCAATTTCACCGGCAATAAATTTTTCACGTGCCGAAAGAACCGCAGGTTTAAAATATTTATCATTGTGAATTGCGAATTTAAAATTATTTTCCGCAGGAAGTTTTTGTATTGTTTCCTCCAATACCGTATCACCGATTAGCAAAACACGTTTATCGCCCAGCGTTGCTTTCGGAAGATATTTTTGAACCATAACGGGAGTTTTTCCGTTTTCGCTCATGTTTGCTATAATCGTTTGTAAATTTTTGTCTTTATAATTCAAATAATATACTCCGCTGCCGAAACATCTGTTTAAGGGTTTTAATATTGTTTCCCGTTCCCTGTTTACAAAATCCGTAATTTCTTCCGGCGAGCTTGAAACAATATTTTTCGGGACAAAATCGGGGAAATAATTTATATGTAATTTTTCGTTAAAATTCTTAATTTCGCATGGATTGTTTATTAAAAGAGTTTTTTGTTTATCAACAAAATCGAAAACATAGCAGGCATTAATATAATTTATGTCAACGGGAGGGTCGGGGCGGAAAAATACAATGTCAAAATCATTTATTTCCGATTTTTTCAGAGTCTTTTCGTAAAAAATATCTTCATTTTTTAAATACGTATTGCGAAAAATACTGCAACCTCTTCCGTTTTCGATAAATAAATTACTTTTAACGGAGATTGAAACTTTGTAATCACGTTTCAAAAATTCTTTAATAAACCAAAAATTTGTAACCAAATCATTAAATTCAAAATATTTTAATTCAAGGTCATCAATAATGAAAAGTATATTTTTATTCATGCAAAACTCTATTCTTTAAAGTGTTATTCGTAATTAGTTTAGCACTTAAAAAAAAAATGAAAATTGTCATATTAAGCTATTGTTTTATTTCTTTAATCGGAGTACAAGGATTTCCCACGGCAAGCATATTTGCGGGAATATCTTTGACAACAACGCTTCCGGCACCGATAACGGCATTATCACCGATTGTTACCCCCGGTAAAACGGTAACGCTTCCGCCGAACCAAACGTTATTACCGACATGTATTGCTTCCGCTCTTTCTATTTCGGAATTTCTTGTTTTTGCGTCAAGCGGATGAATAGGAGTATAAAAATTACAATTCGGACCGACAAATACATTATCGCCGAAAGTGACTTTAGCACAATCCAAAATCGTGCAGTTATGATTCATATAGAAATTTTCTCCGACTTCAATATTATAGCCGTAATCACAAAAGAAAACAGGTTCAACCCACACTTTTTCGCCTGTTTTGCCGAAAATTTGTTTTATTAACTTTAATCTTTTTTGTTTATCGGAAGGTTTTGTCGAGTTGAATTTAAAGCATAAATCTTTAACTCGGTTCTGTTCCGTCATTAACTCTTTATCATCAAGCGGTTTGTAATATTCACCGTTCAACATTTTTTCTTTTTCGCTCATAAATAATTTCCCTTCCGCTTATTCGATTATATTAAATTTTCATCCGAAATTCAAACTTGCAGTTTTTTATATTACTTTATAAAAGTTAATAAAACATCTAAATCGGGCAATAATTATTTTTTACATGTTTTTGCTTTATAGTGTAAGTATCAGGAACAAAAGTATGAAAATATATTCACAGCCGAATGTAGCAACACCGCAAAATTATGGTGTTCAAAATAATGAAAACACAATAAAAAAAACGAAAACAAACTCCGAAACAATAAAAAGTGCGTTGTTTGAGAAAGGTACGCCCGCCGAAATAATCGGACGTTCGCAATTATGCTCTTTCAAAGGAGTAAGTTCATTCAAAAACAGTAAATTTACCTATGAAAATGTTGCAAAAAACAGTTTCTTGGGCGGAAAAGTCACCGAAAAAATGGAATATGATTCCAAAACCGGAGATTTTGTTTTTCTAAAAAACATAAACGGCGTTTTAATTCATGAAGAACGTTATAATCCGAAAGAACAATCATCTTATGTTATGAATGTTGATGCCGACGGATATAAAACCGAAACCGAAAAAAATTTAAACGGAACTTGCACGATTGTTAAAAATCCCGACGGTTTTGAAATTTTAAAAGAAAAATCCGATAATAACGGTAATTTTGAAAAAATTAAAACCGAATATAATATCGGAAGGCAAATTGTCGAAACTTTAAACCTGGGTGTTGAAGGCATACATGTATATGATTTAAGAACCGGCGAAGAAGTGTTTGACGGTGAATTGGTTGAAATTAGAACTTATGACGAACAAACGGATTCTTATTTAACACATAATATTCTTACAAAAATTTTATTAAAAGAAGAATTTTGCGACAGTGAAAAAAATACAAAAACAATTATTGATTATGATAAAGAAACCGGCAATAAACAGAAAAAAACGGTTATCGGAAGAGGCACTACCCGTATTACAAAATACGATGAAACAGGAAAAATGATTATAAGCGATGTTGCAAGAAGGAAAATGCAAGACGGTTCCGTTCACACGTTAACGTATTCTCCGACAAATCCGAATGAATTGTTGCGTGTCGATGTCAATCGTCCCGACAACACAAAAGATGTTTTATTCTACGAGAAAAATTTAATAAAAACAAAAGAACATTATAACGGTAATAAGTTGGCTTATACGGAAGAACGAATGAAGGACGGAAAAAGCGTTAAGTCAAGAACATATTATTTTGAAAACGGAACAAAACGAACGGATGAATATTCACTCGAAAATCCGAAAATAAGAACCCGCAGTTATAGAACTGATATGAATAATCGTTTAATTCAAATGCAAATTTATAATAAAACCGGCGAATTTGTGGAAAAAGAACGAAATTATGCACCCGATATGTCATATACCGAAATTTTGTACGGTGTAAACGGTGAAATTATTTCCGTAAACGAATATGATAAAAACGGAAATCCGAAAATTGATACAAGGGAACGGGAACGTAAGTTTAATGATTATTCAAGAATAAATTTCTTTGATGAAGATGATTTTTCTGATGAAAAAACGGTTATCCCCGATAAAGAAGAAGTTTTACCCCGTTTGGATAAACAGGTATCAACAAACAGAGGTTTAAGTTCTTATGACTACATGGAACTTGCAACCGTATTGGACATTAAAGACATTGATTTGGAACAAGCCGACGGCAAAGAAATTCGTAAGCTGATAATAAAATTCCACCCCGACAGAAATCCGGACGATAAGTATGCAACTACGATTACACAAATTTTAAATTACATATATTCAACGGTAAAATAAACGGTTGTTTCGGTTGAACATACCGTTTAAACCCGTTAAAAAACGGAAGCTGTAATCCCGCCGCCGATTACCGTGTCGTTGTCGTAAAAAACGGCAGATTGACCGGTTGCAATTGAAGTTTGTATTTCCTCAAATTCAACCTTTACAATGTTGTTTTGTAATTCGACGGTTGCTTTTTTCGGTTCTTGTGAAGAACGAATTTTGACTAAACATTTAAACGGCTTATTTTCTTCCAAGACCCGATTTAATACCAACTCGTTTGCATATAAACCTTTATTTAATGCAAATTCTTTAAACCCGACAACAACTTCATTTGTTTCTTTTCTTAATTCGATTACATATAAAGGTGCGGTTGCCGCAATTCCAATTCCTTTTCTTTGCCCTACCGTATAATTCCAAAAACCTTGATGTACGCCGAGAATTTTTCCGTTAATATCGACAAAATTGCCTTTTTGCGGTTGTCTGTTTAAAATGTCGTTGTAATCACCGCCGTAAAAATCCTGACTGTCAGGCTTTTCGGCAACGGCAAATCCGTGTTGCTTCGCAATATCTCTTATTTCTTCTTTCGTATAATTTCCGAGCGGAAAAATTGTTTTTGAAAGCTGTTCCTGCATTAATCCGTACAAAAAGTAGGATTGGTCTTTTTTGGGGTTTGTTCCTCTTTTCAAAACATATTTGCCGTTTTCAAACTCAATCTTTGCATAATGACCCGTTGCAAACTTATCATACTCAATTCCCAAACTTCTTGCCTTTTGTTGAAAAACATTAAATTTAATATTTTTATTGCAACAAACACAAGGGTTTGGTGTTCTTCCGAGCAAATATTCGTTTTTAAAGTTGTTTATTACTATATTTTCAAATTCTTGCGAACAGTCAATAACATAATGTTTTATGCCGAGCTTTTCCGCCAAATTTTTCGCCTGCAAAATATCGTCACCTTTATCGGGACTCAAACACGCACAATGATTCATGAGCTTTTTTTCTTTTGAATTGATTTTATTTCCCAACATTTCAAAGAAATCGCTTTTTCCCCACAGCGACATCGTTGCACCGATAACTTCATATCCTTGTTCTTTTAACAACAGTGCCGCAACGGAAGAATCCACACCGCCCGACATTCCGACAAGAACTTTCATTTTGCCTCCGATTTTAATTTTAAATCATAACTTTATGAAAAATCTTTTTACCTTTTTTTATTTTGACTCCGTTGATTAATTCGGATTTTGTCAATTTATAATTTATATCCGTAATTTTTTCATCTTCAACGGAAACACCGCCTTGTTGAATTAAACGTTTTGCATCGCCTTTGCTTGCACAAAGTTTTGTTTCAACCAAAACATCAGTCAGAAGTATATCTTCCGCATTTAATGTCAACTTTGTTGCGGGCATGTTTTCATCGTCACAACCCGAAACAAATAATGCTTTTGCCGCATTCTGAGCAATTTTTGCTTCTTCTTCTCCATGAACAAGAGAAGTTAATTCATAAGCCAAAATTTCTTTTGCTTTGTTAAGTTCCGCACCCTGCCAAGATTCCATTTTATTTATTTCTTCCAAAGGAAGGAACGTCAACATTCTGATACATTTAAGAACATCGGCATCATCAACATTTCTCCAATATTGATAAAAATCATATACGGAAGTTTTGTTTTTATCCAACCAAACGGCACCTGAGGCTGTCTTGCCCATTTTTTTGCCTTGCGAATTCATTAATAACGTAATTGTCATCGAATGAGCATCTTTGCCCGATTTCTTTCTTATTAAATCGGAACCCGCAAGCATATTTGACCATTGGTCATCTCCGCCGAATTGTAAATTGCAGTTATAGTGCGAATTTAAGTAATAGAAATCGTAAGCCTGCATTATCATATAGTTAAATTCCAAAAAACTTAACCCTTTTTCCATCCTTTGCTTGTAACATTCGGCACGCAACATGTTGTTAACGGAAAAACAAGCACCGACCTCTCTTAAAAGTTCAATGTAATTAAGTTTTAAAAGCCAATCGGCATTATTAACCATAACGGCTTTATCATCGCCAAATTCAATAAATCTTTCCATTTGTTTTTTAAAGCAGGAACAATTGTAATCAATTGTTTCTTTTGTCATCATGGAACGCATATCGCTTCTTCCCGAGGGGTCGCCGATGTGACCGGTTCCGCCTCCGATTAATACGATAGGCTTATTTCCTGCCATTTGAAGTCTTTTCATTAAACATAAAGCCATAAAATGTCCGACATGCAAAGAATCGGCAGTGGGGTCAAACCCTATGTAAAATTTTGCATTCCCTGAATTTATAAGATTTTTTACTTCTTCTTCATTCGTAATTTGTGCGATTAATTGTCTTTCTTGTAATTCTTCAAATATATTCATTTTTTATACCTTTATGTTTCTTATTTAAAGTCTAAATTAAATAAAACATAAAATCAAACATTACAAACATTCCTTTTTCTTTGCTCGGGCAAAGCGTTCCGTTTTTGCATAAGCCGGTTTTCAATTATTTAATTTCCTCATTAAAATTTAATTTTTTGCGTGCAATTTTTGTTTAATAAAATATAATATGAATAAGAAAGCGGGGAAATATGGAAAAGAAAAAAACGATTTGCGTTTATTGTTCTTCAAGTAATAATTTGGATAAAAAATATTATGAAATATCAAAAGAACTTGGCGAAAAAATCGGTAAAAACGGTTATAATATGGTTTATGGCGGTTCAACCTTGGGTATGATGGGAATAATTGCCGATTGTGCTTTGAAAAACGGTGCGGATGTTACGGGGGTTATTCCGGAAAGAATAGAATCCTTCGGAATTAAACATCCCGAATTAACAAAAATTATTGTCACAAAAGACATGCGTGAAAGAAAAGCATTAATGGAAAAATTTGCGGATGTTTTTATTACCATGCCCGGGGGGTTCGGTACATTTGAAGAAATTTTTGAAATTTTAGTCGCAAAACAGCTCGGCTATCACGATAAAGCAATAATCTTCGTAAATTACGACGGATATTATGATAATTTGTTTAAAATGTTTGAAACCGTATACGGAAACGGTTTTGCCAAAAGAGAAACGGAAAAATTATACACCGTTAAAACAAGTATTGACGAGGTATTTGAGTATATAAACGAATATAAACCGAGCGAATTTGTGTATAAATGGTAAAGAGAGAAAAGATAAAAGTTTTGTGATACAATTTCATGTGTAAAGGCAGAAAAGGAGCGGAGAGGTTAAATGAAAGAACTTTCTACATTACAAATTGAGAGATTGAAATATCAACCTAAATTACCGGAATCATTGGCAGGCGGAATAAATAATCTTGCAATGACGGAAGGTTGCAAAACGGAATGCGTAAAAGACGCCGAACAAATAAAAGAATTATTTGCGAATACATACGGAAAGCCTGTTGTAACATTTAAAAAGGCAGATAAATCCGATGTATGTTCAAAAAGAAACGTCGGTGTAATCTTATCCGGCGGACAAGCTCCCGGCGGACATAACGTAATTGCCGGCTTATATGACGCATTAAAACAAGCAAATCCCGAAAACAAATTATACGGTTTCTTGGGCGGACCGAGCGGTATTATTGAAGGAAAATATATAGAATTTACTCCCGAAAAAATTGATGAATACAGAAATACCGGCGGATTTGACATAATCGGTTCGGGAAGAACAAAACTTGAAACGGAAGAGCAATTCAAACAAGCATTAAATGTTTGTAAATCTTTGGATGTAACCGGCGTTGTAATTATCGGCGGAGATGATTCAAACACAAATGCGGCAATGTTGGCTGAATGGTTCGTAAAAAATAATACGGGTATTCAGGTAATCGGTTGCCCGAAAACAATCGACGGCGACTTGAAAAACGACCAAATAGAAATTTCTTTCGGATTTGATACCGCAACAAAAACTTATGCCGAATTAATCGGTAATATTTTAAGGGACGCAAATTCCGCAAAGAAATATTGGCACTTTGTTAAATTAATGGGAAGAAGTGCAACTCACGTTGGTCTTGAAGTTGCATTGCAAACCCAACCTAATATTACTTTGATTTCTGAAGAAGTTGAAGAAAGAAAAATGTCATTAAAACAAATTGTTGATTATGTTGCAGGAATAATTGCAAGAAGAGCGGATGCAGGTAAAAATTTCGGTATTGCATTAATTCCGGAAGGTTTGATTGAGTTTATTCCCGAAATCAAGTCAATGATTGCTAATTTAAATGATGTTCTTGCAGAATTGGAAACGGATTCGAATTACAAAAATGCTGACGAACAAACAAAATTTGCTACAATTAAAAACAAATTATCTTGTGAAAATGCGGCTGTATATGAGTCCTTGCCTGTATTAATCAAACAACAATTGTTAATGGACAGAGATCCTCACGGTAATGTACAGGTTTCTAAAATAGAAACGGAAAAATTGTTAATAACAATGGTTGAAGAAAGATTAGCCGAAATGAAAAAAGAAGGTACTTATAAAGGTAAATTCTCGGCACAAAACCATTTCTTCGGTTATGAAGGCAGATGTGCATTCCCTTCAAACTTTGATGCCGATTATTGCTATTCTTTGGGATTTAACGCATTTGCATTAATGAAATTCGGTTTAACGGGTTACTTATCCTCGGTTAAAAACTTGTCGGCTCCGGCATGCGAATGGGTTGCAGGCGGTGTTCCTTTAACAATGATGATGAATATGGAAAAAAGACACGGTCAATTTAAACCGGTAATCAAAAAAGCGTTGGTTGAACTTGACGGCCCCGTATTCAAACAATTGGAAAAGAACAGAGAAATTTGGGCAATGGAAGATAAATACATATTCCCCGGTGCTGTTCAATACTTCGGACCTTCTTGCGTATGTGATATAACAACCGAAACTTTGAAATTGGAAAATTCTGCCAAATTGGCAAAAGTGTAATTTACTAAAAAGTATTATACGGATTAAAGAAAACGGCATATATTTTTATTCTAAAATATATGCCGTTTTTAATATTTGCGGATTAAACTTACGGATACCGAAAAAGAAATTAAAGAAAACCGTTAAAATAATTTACCTTCTATTTTACCGTTTGTAAGTTTGCAATATTCAAGCATTCTTTTGTTGAAGCATTTTTATTTTTCATTGAATAGAAAGTGTTGTCATCCAACAAAGAATAATGCCAAGTCGCATTCATTCTGTTGTTCGGTTCAAGTTCATTGATTTTTTTGCACCAGTCCAATGCACTTTTCTGCTTTTGCTTAACGTTTGCATTGTCAAATATGTCATCTAATAATAATTTTAAATAATGACTAATATGCCAATCGACATGAACATAAATAGAACCTTGTTCGGATAAAAGTTCTCGCATTAAATACAATCTTGGATACATCATTTTTAAATATTAAACCGTACCGTCTTTCCATGTATCAGAATAAGCAAATTGTTCCATTACGTTTGGTTTTTGTTCAATATCAAACCCCGGTAGCGTAATTTTTGTTCTGTAATCCGCTTTAGAGTCATAAGGCGGGTCAATATAAATTAAATCAATCATTCCACGCATGGAAGGTAAACCCGTTGCTTCATCACCTGCTAATAATGCTTGCATAACCAACAAATTATCTCCGTAGCAAAGGCGATTAAACCAATTTTGAGCATTTATATCCTGATATTTGCTTTTGAATAAATTTTCTTCTTTTCTTACAGGCAATACATATTCATTGGTTTGCAAAGTAATTTTATTGTTACTTTCCAAACGTTCCATAATTCGTTCAACTTCTTTTTTACCTTCCGCAACAATTTTCGGTAACGGGATAAAAGGATTAAAATAAATATAATTTTGCAAAACAAGGAATTATTAAAATTCCTTGTTTTATGTTGTTTGAGTCTTATTTCGTTATGATATATCAAATTTTATTTGTCAGAATATCAAGTTGTTTGTCGGTTGCATAAGGTCCCCAACTGTTTACCGTAACTTTGTCCTGATAAATAAGAAATTCAAAAACATCTTTTCCGAATTGGTTTGGTTTTTTCGCACCGTTTACATCAATATAAACATCCGCACAATGCGTACGTAACCATTTATTATCCATTATATCGTTTCCGTTTTCATCTTTTAAACAATTGCCGATACTGTCTTGTTTGCAACTGTTTACAATTGCGGCACAGTCCTTATATTGATATATTTTATATATTGAACTGTCAGCCAAAACCACTGCGGAAAATTCGGGTTCAAAATATCCGTCTTTTGCCGTCGCATATTTAATGGGATAATATACCCCGTCACAGTCATTATCACTGTTGCTTTTACACACTTTTACGGTGTTCATATATTTTGCAAGTCTTTTGGCACTTTCCCAACTTCTGTCATTTTCCGTAGACGGAGTAAATACGGCAGTATTATCACCAATTAAACCTTCTTCAATTTGTCCTTTTTGAAGGGCATTTTGCAAAGCGGAAAAATTCTTTTTTAACCCGGAATGAAATTCTTTTTCCTGAGTACTTTGAATAAAGGAAGGAACCGTCATTGAAGCAACAACGCCAATAATCATAAGGGTTACAAGGACTTCGCTAAGCGTAAAACCCTGTAATCTTTCGGGGGGGGGTAAACACCTTCTTCTCTCCTTACTCTTCATTGCGTTTGCACCTTCTTTGTTTTTTAACTCGCCGACTGAACGGTTAAAATTTTGTTTATTAATTATATTTGTTATTTTAACAATTTTCATTTTATTTAACATACATTAAACAACCTATAATTATTATATTCCACAAAATAAAAAATTTTAAACACGTGAATTAAATTCCTGCATTTATACCTTTACATCGTTGACTTTTTTTTATACATTATTAAAATAAACTTTAAGTATAAAGGATTTTTTAATGCTTAATCATTTAAGAAATATTTTGGCACAAGTTGCATATACGCCCGTTCAATCCGTCAGAACCGTTCAAAATCAATCGGTAGGGTATAATCCTTTTGAAACGGGAACTTTGCGTGTTTCTTATAATCAAAATTATGCCGTAAACAAACCTGTTAAAGGCGGTTTCTTTGCCGGATACTACAACGGCAAACAAAATATCGTCGGCAGAAAACTTTTCGTTGATGCCTGAAACGATTTTGTAAATTCAAAAATGTTTCAACCCCGCCCCCGATTGCCGATATCTTGTTTCCTTATCCGTTTTTGTAATAATAGCCCTTTTTTGTATTTTTTGTTATAATATTTTTACTATGGCTAAGAATTTTTCAAAAAGAACGGTTAAAGATTTTAATTCCGCAAGGAAATTTTTTCAATATTGGGCAATAAAGCTTGTTATTATGAATATTATCAGGTCAAAATATAACATTTTGAAAGTTGAAGGGCTTGAAAACATTAAAAAAGATAAAAAATATGTCGTTACAAGCAATCACGTATTGGGTTTTGACCCGTTCTTTGTTGCAGGTCAACTTAATCTGACAATAGCTTATATGGCAAAAAAAGAATTGTTTGAAACTTTTTGGTCACGACTTCTTATGGATTGGTGCGGAGCATTCTCCGTTGACAGGGATAAGGTCGATGTTTCAACCATAAAAACAGCACTCACCGTGAAAAACACTTCTTGGCATTTGGGTATTTTCCCGCAAGGTACAAGGTGTAACAACGGAAAACTTGAAAATATTAACAAAGGTTTTATTAATATTGCCAAAAAAATGAATGTTGAAATTTTGCCGGTAGGCATTATTTTAAGGGATAATCAAAATACAAAAACATCAAAAAAAGAATTGTTGCTTAGAGTCGGAGAACCTATTTCGGTTAACAACTCACCCGATAAAATTTTGGAAATTTGGGGAAATGCAATCGGCAAATTGTCCGGATTACAATATATTCCGGCGTAATTACACAAGGAACAGACAATGACGGAAAAGAAAAATTATACAAAAAGAAATGTTGAACACTTTAGCGAAAATAAATATAAATTTCAACGCTTCGGACGTTGGTTTTTAATAAAGTTTTTTCTCTCGATTTTTTATAAAATAGAATATTCCGGTTTGGAAAATGTGCCGACCGACAGAAATTATATTGTTGCACCAAACCATATTTGTTATTTTGACCCTTTCCTTGCGGCAGAAGCCGTTAATTGCCCCGTTGCATATATGGGTAAGAAAGAATTGTTTGAAAATAAAATTCTTGCTTTTATTTTGGATAATCTGGCATGTTTTGCGGTTAACAGAGAAAAACTTGAAGTTTCGACAATAAAAACCGCATTAAATATTTTTAAAACAAACTCTTGGAAATTGGGTATTTTCCCGCAAGGCGGAATAAGAAGAAACAAAAAAATAGAGAAAATAAATAAAGGTTTTGCCGTTATTGCCAAACAAATGAAAACGGATATTTTGCCGATTGGAATTACGGGAGTTGAAGAGTATAACTGGATTCCTTTTAAAGGAAAAATTAAAATCATTGTCGGAGAACCGATTTCATATAACATGGAATACGATGAAATTATTAACGAGTGGGGCGAAAAAGTTGCAAAACTGGTCGACTACGAATATGTAAAAAATGTTGAGAGTAATACTGCCGAAATCGTAAAATAATTCCGGATATTTCGTTAATTTATTTTGTTTGTTACCGTGTACATCAGGCAAAATCGAGGTTTTATTTTTCTCTAAATACGGTGCTTTTGCCAAATTATGTTTTGACCGGCAGAAGCAAGGTCGGTTAGGTTATTTCGGCAATATCTTTTAGCCGTTTTATTAATGGTATTGTTTGAAATAATACTTATAATTATCTTTGTACTAAGAAAATACGGAGAATAATTATGAGAAAATTTTATGCGTTAATTGTTTCTTTTTTATGTTTGGGCTTATCCTGCGTGTATGCGGACAGTCCGTGTGACGGCGAAATGAAAGGTAAAACATTCCAAAATCAACAAATGAGAAGAATGCCGAATGTACAAAATCCTTCTTACAACAGTGTCAACAACGATAGAAATTTATGCAAATGTTTTTTGTGCAAAAAACAAAGGACGGATTTCCTTTTTAAGGCATTATGTCTGAGCGATACGCAAATTTGCACCGCATTAAAAATTCAGGATAAATACGAACTTGAAGTTTTGAGTTTAAATGAGCGTATTGCCTGCGAAAAAGAAAAATTATGTGCGTTGGAAAATAATTGTGTAAGCGGATGTGAAAAGCGTGAGCAAAAAAGGTTAATAAAACGTTTGGAAAAAGATAAAAAACAAATTTGCGAATGTTATGAAAAACAGTTTAAATCAATTCTTTCCGACACCCAATTAAAAACTTACAAAAAAAGTATTAAGTGCAAATAAACATACAAAATGAAGATTAGAGGCAGTTCTAATCTTTATTTTTAATAAAAGAGCTTTTGCAAAAAAAATTATATAATTGTATAATAATTTATATAAAAAAGGAAAACAGGTGGGGAAATGACAATTATTGCCGAAAAAGAAGGTTTGATAACACAAGTAATAGGTCCGGTTATAGACGTTGAGTTTAAGTCGGGTATTCTTCCCGAAATCTATGACGCAATAAAAATAATAAAAGATGACGGAACATACATAATAGCCGAAGTACAACAGCATATCGGCGAAAATAAAATAAGAAGTGTTGCAATGTCCTCTACGGACGGCATAAAAAGAGGGATGAAGGTTATTAACACCGCAGAACCCATTAAAATTCCCGTCGGAAAAAATACGTTGGGCAGAATTATGAATGTACTCGGCGAAACGGTTGATAATGCCGGCAAAATTGAAACGGATACTTATTTGCCAATTCACAGAAGTTCACCCGCTTTTGTTGAGCAAAATACGGATATAGAAATCTTGGAAACCGGAATAAAAGCGATTGACTTATTACAACCGTATCAAAAAGGCGGTAAAATCGGATTATTCGGCGGTGCGGGCGTAGGCAAAACGGTACTTATCATGGAATTAATCCACAATATTGCTTCGGAACATTCCGGCGTTTCTGTTTTCGGCGGTGTCGGAGAAAGAACACGTGAAGGTAATGACCTTTGGAACGAAATGAAAGAATCCGGCGTAATAGACAAAGTTGCTTTAATTTACGGTCAAATGAACGAACCGCCCGGGGCAAGAATGAGAGTAGCATTATCGGCTTTAACGGCTGCCGAATATTTCAGAGATTATTCAAAACAGGATGTTTTATTATTTATAGACAATATTTTCAGATTTGTTCAGGCGGGTTCGGAAGTATCGGCATTGCTGGGCAGAATGCCCTCTGCGGTCGGATATCAACCCACATTGGCAAATGAAATGGGTGAATTACAGGAAAGAATTACGTCGACAAAAGACGGTTCGATTACTTCCGTTCAGGCAATATATGTTCCTGCTGATGACCTGACCGACCCTGCACCTGCCACAACGTTTTCCCACTTGGACGCTTCAACCGTATTATCAAGACAAATTGCGTCTTTGGGAATTTATCCCGCTGTTGACCCGTTGGCTTCAAACAGTAAGGTTTTAGACCCGTTAATTATCGGTGAAGAACATTATAACGTTGCAAGAAAAGTACTCGAAATTTTGCAAAAATATCAGGAATTGCAAGATATTATTGCAATTTTGGGTATGGATGAATTAAGCGAAGAAGATAAAGAAACCGTTAACAGAGCAAGAAAAATTCAAAAATTCTTATCTCAACCGTTCTTTGTTGCGGAACAATTCTCGGGATTGCAGGGTAAATATGTAAAATTGGAAGATACCATTGCCGGATTTAAAGGTATCATTGAAGGTCAATACGATGATATCCCTGAACAGGCATTTTATATGGCAGGTACAATTGATGATGTTATTGCAAATGCCGAAAAAATAAAATAGGAAAAAGTAATGTCGGAAAAAAAAATACATATAAAAATCATAACTCCCGAAAAAATTGTTTATGAAGACGATGTCGATTATATTTCGGCGGAAGGTTTAAAAGGAAGTTTCGGAATTTTGCCGAATCACATTCCTTTTATGTCGGCATTATCGGTTGATACCGCAAGCGTTAAAAAAGACGGTGCAGAAAAAGTTTTTTCCATAATCGGCGGAGTTTTGCAGTTTAAAAATAATGAAGCGATAATATTAACGGAAGTTGCAGAATGCGGTGAAGACATTGACAAAACAAGGGCTCAGCTTGCAAAAGAAAGAGCGGAAGCCATATTGGGTGATGCCGAAACAAAACGTGACATAAAACGTGCAAATGCCGCTCGTGCAAGAGCAATGGCAAGATTAAAAGCCGTTTCAAAAATGTAATTGTAATATATTGATAACAAATGTTCGTAATTCCGGAATGATAATTATATTTGTATTAAAATTAATTTGTACGAATAAAGGAAATTGAAAAAGTGGCAAATAAACCGATTGTAGCAGTTGTGGGACGTCCGAACGTCGGGAAATCAACATTTGTAAACAGACTTTTGGGGGCAAGACATTCAATTGTCGATGACCAATCAGGGGTTACCCGTGACAGGATATATTTTGATGCGGAATGGCTTGAAAAGGAATTTACGCTGATTGATACAGGCGGTATAATTCCGGGGGATGAAGATGAAATTATGCTTAATATTTTTACGCAGGCAAAAGTTGCTTGTGAAGAAGCGGATAAAATTATTTTCATTGTTGACGGTCGTGAAGGAATTAATCCTATTGATTATGATATTGCAAATGTTTTGAGAAGAAGCGGAAAACCGGTATATTTAGCCGTCAATAAATTGGATTCTCCGGATAAGTTTTTAAATATAAACGATTTCTATGCTCTTTCGTTGGGTGAACCGATTGCGATTTCCGCATTACACGGCTCGGGCGGTATCGGTGACCTGCTTGATGTCGTTACAAAAGATTTTGAAAGAGGATTGAAAGAAGAAAAATCGGAATATATCAGAATTGCAATCGTCGGAAAACCGAATGTCGGTAAGTCTTCAATCGTTAATGCTCTTTTAAACAAGGAAAGAGTGATTGTTTCGGATGTATCCGGTACCACAAGGGATGCAATCGATTCAAAAGTAAAATATGAAGGTGAAGAATTTATCCTTGTCGATACGGCAGGTATAAGAAAAAAATCCAAAGTTGATTGGGGAATTGAAAAATTTGCCGTTGACAGGTCAATTCGTGCAATAAAAAATTGTGATGTCGCCATATTGGTTATAGACGCAACAGAGGGCGTAACCGATCAGGATAAAAAAATAGCGGGTACTGTTATTGAAGCGGGAAAAGCTATCGTTTTGGCTGTTAATAAATGGGATTTGATTGAGGATAAAAAATCTTCAACCATAAATAATTTTGAAAAAGAAATCGAAAAAGAAATGCCGTTTTTAAGCTATGCTCCGAAGGTTTTTGTCAGTGCAAAGACTAAACAACGTCTGGTAAATCTGTATAAATTGTCGAAAGAAGTATATGCTCAGGCAACAAAAAGAATTTCGACAAGTCTTTTAAACAAAGTCGTTATGGACGCAATTTCAATGACTCCGCCGATTTCCGTGAGGGGAAAAAGGTTAAAAGTATTCTATACAACACAGGTTAAAGTTCAACCTCCGACTTTCGTTTTGTTTATTAACGATGATAAATTATTAAAAGATAATTATGTAAAATATTTGGAAAATAAATTAAGAGAAGCCTTCGGATTTTACGGTACTCCGATAAAAATTACGGCAAGAGAAAAAGGAGAAAAGAAATGTTAATGTTGGTATTAAAATTATTGTATATTGCTTTAATTGCGTATGTTATCGGCTCAATACCAACAGGTTACCTGATTGTAAAACAATTAAAGAAAATCGACATAAGAACGGTGGGCTCAGGCTCTACCGGTGCAACAAACGTAAAAAGAGTTTTGGGAACGAAATGGTTTTTTATCGTAATGCTTTTGGATGCGTTAAAAGGTGCAATTCCGGTTTTGATTGCGTACAAGTATTTTAATTTTATTTATTTCCCGGGATTAGGTCCGGTTGTTGCCGCAACATTTGCAATATTGGGACACAGCAAATCCGTATTTTTAAAATTTACAGGCGGAAAATCCGTTGCAACCGGTGTCGGTACGATTTTGGCTCTTTGCTTTCCCGTCGGTTTGATTATTGCAGCCGTTTGGGGAGTTGTTACTTATATTTCAAAATATGTTTCTTTGGGTTCCGTTGTTGCAATTGCAATGGCTCCTGTTTTAATGACGGCTTTTAATCAAAGCATATACCATATTATTTTCGCAGCTGTCGGAGCAATATATGTTATTATTTTGCATAAAGAAAATATAAAACGATTGATAAACGGAAAAGAAAGCAAAGTAAGAAAATAAATTATGAAAAAATATAACGGTTTAAAAATAATATCAAAAGTTAAAGTCGAAGATAAAAATTCTTTGGCGGTTGTTTATACCCCGGGGGTTGCTGCTTCCTGCCTTGAAATTAAAAAAAATCCGGAATGTTCTTTTGATTATACAAACAGAGAAAATTCCGTTGCCGTTATTTCTTTTGATTATGATAAGTCTTTGGAAAGAGCAATATTTTTAAAATCTACATTGGGTATTGATGCTTACCCGTTAGAATTATCTTCCGCCGAGAAAGATAAAATAAAACTCGTTGTTGATAATATTGAACCTTCATTTTGTGCGGTTGATTTAAGTTTAATTGCCGATGAGGTTAAAAATATTGTTTTTGAAGTTAAAATTCCCGTTTTGACAGAACCCGTTGCCGATTTAAAAGAGTTTTTTCTATGCGTTTCAAAAAATTTGTTTATGTTCGATTATGATAAATTAACGGGCAACGTAAGCGAAAAATCTTTGCAATTAAGAAAAATGGCGGGCGGTGTTGTTGAAGTCGCATTAACGGAAGAAAAACATATTAAGCCTGTCGGAATAGTAACGGACGGCAGTGCGGTTTTGGGCTTGGGGGATATCGGTTCGCTTTCGGGTTTGCCGGTTATGGAAGGTAAGGCGGTATTGTTTGAAGAATTGGGCAGTGTCAGTGCAATGCCTTTATGCCTGAAAACACAAAAAGCGGAAGAAATTGTTGAAATCGTATTGCTGTTACAAAATTCATTTTCCGGAATTAATTTGGAAGATATAAAAGCTCCGAGATGTTTTGAAGTTGAGAATAAGTTAATAGAACATTCAAGTATTCCGATATTTCATGATGACCAACACGGTACGGCAATTGTTGTATTGGCGGCACTGTTAAATGCGTTGCATTTGGTCAATAAAAAGATTGAAGATGTAAAAATTATATTTTCTGGGGCGGGTGCTGCTGCAATTGCCGTTTGTAAACTGATTTGTGCAATCGGGGCGAGAAATATAATAATGTTTGATATTGACGGTGCAATTTACAAAGGCAGAGTTCAAAATAATTTTGCCCACGAGGAAATTGCCGAATTTACAAATAGAGAGTTATTTAAAGGTACGTTGAAAGAAGGAATAAAATCGGCGGATGTATTTATAGGTTTATCCGCTCCGAATTTACTTGATGAAGAAATGATAAACTCCATGAATGAAAAAGCGATTGTGTTTGCACTTGCAAATCCGACTCCTGAAATCATGCCCGATAAAGCAAAACAATACGGTGCTTATATTTCTGCTTCGGGACGCAGTGATTTCCCGAACCAAATAAATAATTCATTGATTTTCCCGGGGTTGTTCAACGGAGTTTTGAAAAACGACATAAAGAAAATTACAAAAGAAATGAAACTAAATTGTGCGATAGCCCTTGCTTCTGCAGTTGCGGAAGATGAGTTATCGCCGGATTACATATTACCCGATGCACTTGATGTAAGAGTTCCGATTATTGTTGCGGAGAGCGTTTGCGACAATGATAACTAAATGTATGTCTATAAAGTATAAGAATTTATAATTTTTTATATTCATCAATATTTTGGATTTATTAGTATTTTTATTTTATGAAATCCGCAAAAATTATCTCTTACCTGCTAAAATTATTTTTTCTCATACATAATTTCAGCCCCCACACCATAAGGAACAACCTTTGTATTATATATTACCGCTTCGTATTGGTCTTTTGGTTGTGAAGAGTTAGTAGTTGCTTTGTTTGGTTTCTTTTCTCCGTTTACATCAATAAATAAATTCGGCATACCTAACAATCCGACACAAGGTGTCTTATTTTGAGAATCACAACGTTCGCTACCGTCCAAACCACTTGGAGAACTTGAACTGCTATACCAATTCTGAATACAAAAAACAATACCGTCCTGTGTAATAAATGAGTTTGTGGAGCTTGGAACACAAGCAATCCCGGTACCTTCGGATGAATCATGATATTTAATACTATACCCCTCTGAAAAAGTATTTTCATCAATATCAATTACATTCATTCTTTTTTTGAATAAATTGTTAATTATATCTTCGCAACTTGAATAATCCTGTGCAGATAACCCTTCTAACGCATAATGCAGGGTTAAAGCCTGATTAATGCCCGAAATAGCCTTTTTAAATTTACTTCGATATTCCTGACCGTTGGTATTGTTCATAAGGGAAGGAACTGTTATTGCCGCAATAACACCAATAATAACAAGTGTTATGAGAACCTCAGCAAGCGTAAATGCCTGTAATCTATCGGGGGGGGGGTAAATCGATATCCGCTATTCCTACTCTTCATTGCGTTTCCGCCTTTCTGTTTGTTTTGTAATCATATTTTGTATTATATCATTTTTCACTTTGTT
>CAZHCP010000004.1:34914-38654 GCA_964531015.1 uncultured Muribaculaceae bacterium | reverse complement strand
TTAATTATGAAAAAGGAGTATATAAATTAAGTTTTTTATATGCTCCTTTTTTATGTAAACAAATTTTTTTAATATTTATTTACAATTTAATTCCTAAATACATATATAAATTATTTCCCGAGTATTCATATTTTACTTATATTTCAATAAAATTCGGAAATAAAAAAACAATTATGCTAAAGAGTAATATACTTTTTTTATTTAAAGTTATATAAAACTGTTGTAAAAGAGAACAAAAATGTAGTAGTATACAAACATACTAATGGCGAATATAAATATTTGTAACAATATTAATGTTTTAGTGTACTAAAATAGCAAATTTTTTAATAATCAAATTATATATATGTGTGTGAAGGGTATAGAGGTAAAAAAATGACAACAGGAGTTTTTTCAAACATTAATTCAACAACAAATTTGTTGGCAAGCAGACAGAATACCGGTTATAACGGGGCTCAAAAAAGTTCGTATCAACAAACGATTGCAACAACACCCGTGCAGACAGAGGAAGAACCCGATAAAAAAACAAAGGTTTTAAATGCAGTAAAAAAAGCGGCACCCGTCGTAGTTCCGATAGCGGCAATTCCGATTTCAGCACTTGTTGCTTATGCTTTGGGTAAAAAAGATATATCAAAACTGACAAAAAGCGTAACGGAACTTACAAACAAAAATACGGCATTACAGGAACAGATAAACACACTTGGTACAAACATAACAAATGTTAATGCGGATACTATAAAAGAAGAAGCAAAAAAAGCGGCTCTTGCCGAAACAAAGAACACAATTGATACAATGAAAAATACAATGTTCGGACTCGGCGTTGCGGTTGCGGGGCTTACGGGAATTAATGTTGCCGATAAATTAAAAGAAGATAAAGGCGAAGAAAAACTGGAAAAGGATATCAAAACCTCACTGGAAAACAAACAGAGAGATTTTAAGAACACAATATCCGATGTAAAGATGGTTTCATATAATGCACAAAATTTGGCGAACTTAGCAAAAAATCACAAAGATTACGGCGTATTAGCAAAATATCATCATAATTATAACGGAATTAATCTTTTACAAAATGAAAACACGCAAATTGATAAAATAAAAGAAGAAGATAAAAAAGCCATTCAGAAGAAAGCTCCTAAATATTTAAAAGGAGAAGTTGAACTTAATAAAATAGATTCCGAATATTTGGTAAGAAAATATTATCCGGAATTTACTCCGCTTATCCCCCCCAAAGACGGTGAAGATGAAAATAAAGCGGAACCGAATTGGAAACAAATCGGAACACATTTTCTCGGTTTCGATGAATCAAAAGTTGAGAATTGGGAAGTATCGGTTAAAAACTCTCTCCGCAACAGAGGCATTTTGACTAAAAAATCAGGTTTGAATTTGGATAAAATTGTTGAGTATAAAAAATTAAAACCGTCCGTTTGGTCTGTAACCTCCGAATTAGACCCGATAAAAGAAGGCGGTTTGGGTAAAGTTCCTCATGAAGTTGCGATAAATGCTACAAAAGCGGGTGTTGATATGCCGACATTCACTCCGATGTACACCAGCCCGGGCAAATCGGAATTTGTAACGGAAGACGGTATAAGTCGCTACACATATAACGGTAATACATATAAAAACCTGAAAAAAATTGCGTCCTACGATGTTGATGTGTACAGGGGCGGTAAAATCGGAACGGAAAAAGTCGAATTTTATACCGCTGACGATCCGTTAGGTCAAAACGCAGGAAATAAAATCATTTTGGTAAAAAATGACAACTATTTTGGAACAAAAATTTATGAAAGAAATCAAAAAGTTGAAGAACCCGAAAAATTTGCATTCTTCTCAAAAACGGTTTATGATTTTGCAAAAATCAAATTAGCGGATGAAAACAACGATAAATATAAACCTGTCAGAAACTTGGAAATTGCAGACAGAAGTGCATTTGATGAAATCAAAACGCCTGATGCAATGATATTGAATGACTGGCAGGCAGCTCCGTTTGCAGCCTTGGCAAGATATAAAGCACCTCTTGAAGCCGGCTATTCAAACAACATTTCGAGTAATGTTGCGGAAAAATTAGAAAATATGAACATTGTTGCAATCGGACACAATTTAACATATCAGGGTAAAGCCTGCGATAATATGAATGCCTCAGGTCAGCAACAGGAATTATCTTCATCAATGTTAAATACATTATTTGATGAATATGCTGCCGTAATTGCAACTAATGCCGAAGCCGGTGCATTTGCTTCCAATATTCATGACCCCGGTCTTAAATCAATTGACAATGTATTAATACTAAACCCTGAAAGCAACAGTGATAATTATACAAATCTTTTAAGTATGGGTGTACATTTAAGTAATTATTTCTGCCCGGTATCGCAAAACTATGCAAATGAACTTATCGGAGATAAAGATGCACAAAATTCTTTGTCGGGTTATTTAAAATGGGCATTGGAACAAAGGTCGGATAAAGTTGCAAAAGAACAACATCAAAAAAATACACTTGTAGGCGTAATTAACGGTAACGACTATGATAAGGTAAATTTGGTTGCAAACGGTGAAGACACTGTTAAATCCGACGGAACGATAAAGAAGAGTGGCATTAAGAATTTAATGGGATTACAAATGCAAACTTATGATTGCAATACGCCTATTGATGATGTTATGGCAAGACGCTTTGAAAATAAAAAGATGTTCTATAACGATTATCTTGTACCGCTTTCAAATATGAATAATGCAAATATGGAAAATGAACCCGATTGTGCAAAGAAACTAAGAGGTGTAATTAAAGATTCGGGCAAAAAATTTAAACACATTGTCGTTAATGATACGGGACTTAAAACTTTATCGGACGATGATTTAAAAAAGACCCCGATAATTTCAATGGTTGGAAGACTTGCGACACAAAAGGGTACCGATTTGTATATAACTGCCATTAACAATGTCTTTAAAAATTGGAATAATGACCCTTATTTCAACAACAAAGAAAAACCGATATTTGTAATAGGCGGCGGTGATCAGGAAGGCGGTCAACAAATTAAACTGATTGAAGACTTGAAAAAAGGAATGAACCCTGATGATTCAAGCAGAATTATAGTCGGAGAAGGTTTTGCGTGTACACCCGGATATGCGGCGGGAGCTGATTTCTTCTCTGTTCCTTCAAGATTTGAACCTTGCGGTTTAACACAAGGCGAATCATTGGGCGTTGGCACTCCGGTTATTGCAAGCCAAGTCGGCGGTCTTGTTGATACATTAAATCGTGACGTTAGCGAAAACGGTCAAACAAGAAAACGTAATAACGGTATTTTAACCGATACTAACTTTACTACGCTTAACACAGACCTTAATAACGGAAAACCGGTAAATAAAACAGATTATGATAAAGCCGTAGTAAGTTTGGAAGGGGCAATAAAGAACGCATTAAAAGTATTCTATGATGATGCGGATAAAACGGGTGCTTACAAAAATATGGTTAAAGATTCCGTAACCGAAAACTTTGACTGGGCACAACACGGTAAAACGGGGCCGCTTTATGATTATCTCAGAATGCTCGGTATTAACAGCAACATTTTGAACGATGTTGAAAGCAAAATAAAAGTACCCGAAAAAAAAGTTGAAGAGGAAACAGCGGATACCGTTGCTCCCGAAGAAATAACGGTGCAGGAAGAAACAACGGTGCAGGAAGAAACAACGGTGCCCGAAGCGGAAGTAATTGCGGAAGAAAACAAACTTCCCGAAGAAATAAAAGAAGATAT
>CAZHCP010000004.1:0-34814 GCA_964531015.1 uncultured Muribaculaceae bacterium | reverse complement strand
AAGCGGAAGTAATTGCGGAAGAAAACAAACTTCCCGAAGAAATAAAAGAAGATATAAAGGAAGAAATTAAGGAAGAAGCTAAAAATTAATTGCATAAATTCTCTTAATGGCTTATCATTATACAAAGAGCATATAAGTATTATCTCTTATATGCTCTTTATTTTTAAGGATAAATTGTGGGAAATACATACAAAAAACGTACAAACAAGGCATTTGAACTTCATAAAAACAATCTGACAAATGAAGCGGAAATTATTTATAAAGAACTTTTAGCGGAAAATCCGAATGATGTTAACATTTTAAATTTATACGGAATGTTGTTAATTGCTCAAAATGATTATAAATCCGCAATTGACGTGCTTTCTCGTGCGGTAGTTTTAAACCCGTTGCCGGAAATAATCGTTAATTTGGGTAAAGCATATTTTTATAATAAAGAATATGAAAATGCCGTAAATCTGTTAAAATCCGCAAATGAAATAAAGCCTTCTGACGATATATATTATTCGTTGGGGCGTGTTTATAACGAAATTTCAAACTTTGATGAAGCAATTATTTGTTATGAAAAAGCATTCAAACTCAATCCTAAAAATGCAAACAATTTATATAATTTGTCATTGACATATAAGGATAAAGGAAACTTAAAAAAATCTTTAAAATATGCACTGCTTGCCGAAAAATACAATAATAGCGATGAAGCCGTATTAGGATTGCTGTATTCGATTTTTGACGATTTGAAAAATTATAAACAGGCTGTTTCTTATTTAAAAAAGCTGATTTTAATTAATCCGAAAAATCATTTATATCATTATAATTTAGGCGTTTTATCGGCGGAAATCGGAGAAATCGAAAACGCAATAAATTCTTATATGGCAACAATTTCTTTAAATCCGAAATATGTCGGAGCTTATGCGAATTTAGCCTGCATTTTCGAAGAAAAAGACTTAAACAAAGCATTTTCTTTTGCTCAAAAAGCCTATGAAATCAGCAGAAATGAAATAAAAACAATATTATTGAATGCCCGAATTTTAAGGAAAATGTATAAACATAAAGCAAGTATTGATTTTTTAAACTCGGCGGCTACAAACTTTTCGAAAGAACCGGATTTATATTTTGAGCTTGCCCTGAATTATATGGATAAATCGGATTATAAAACAGCACTTGAATATTATGAAAAAGCAATTGAAATAAATCCGAAGGAATTAAGATATTTGCATGGGAAAGCCGTTGCACTTAAATATTTAGGCGAAACGGAACAATCAATAAACATTCTTGAAAAAATCGTTAAAAAAGATAAATCTCAAATACAATCCGCAATTACTCTCGGGATGGCTTATTTAACAAAAAAAGATTTTCAAAAAGGTATGCCATTGTATATTAAAAGAAGTTTTGAAACCGGATTTTCAAAAATATTTAAAAAGAAAATTTGGAAAAAAGGAACACTTCTAAATGATAAAAACGTGTTGGTGTATTGCGATTGCGGACTTGGCGATACGATTATGTTTTCAAGATATTTGCCCGAATTAAACAAAATTGCCGACAAAGTTGTTTTGCAAACCGATTTTGAGCTTGTAAAACTTTTGCAATGCTCTTTGCCTGACATAAAAATTATATCAAAAAGTGAAACTTATTCCGATTATGATTGCGTTATTCCGATAATGAATATTCCTTATGCTTTAAATTTTGATTTTGACGGTATCCCCGATATTAATTTAAAAATCGGGGAGGAAGATGTTAATAAACTGAAAAATGATGAAATTTTCAATAACAAAAACAAAAAAATAGGAATTTTTTATTCCGGAAATAAAAAAATTCTTAAAAACAGAAGCATAAAATTTGATGAAATTTCAAGACTTTTTGATAAAGAAAATTGTACTTTTTATTCTTTTCAAACGGGAAACATAAATGACAGGCATGAAAATTTAATTAATTTGTCGGAGAAAATTTCCGATTATTATGACACGGCGTGCCTGCTAAAATGTATGGATTGCGTTATAACGATTGATTCTTCAATAGTGCATGCGGCAGGTGCATTGGGGGTTAAAACATATCTTTTGTTGCCGTTTGTTCCCGAGTGGCGTTGGTTTGATGATAAAGACTCAACAATTTGGTATAATTCGGTTAAAATATTTAAACAGGAAACATCTTCCGATTGGACAGGCGTATTAAAAAGGGTAGAAGAAGAGTTATGAACAGAAACGATGAATATGTTGTAAAAATCGAAAAAATGCTGTATGAAGGAAAATCGCTTGCAAGAATTGAAAATTTCCCCGTATTTATTGATAACGCTTGCCCTGATGATGAAGTATTAATTAAAATTGTCAAAGTAAATAAAAATTATGCAATCGGAGAAATAAAAGAAATAATTACTCCTTCGCCATTCAGAATAAAACCGAAATGCCCGTTGAGTAATGTTTGCGGGAGCTGTTCTCAACAATATATTGCCTACGAAAAACAATTGTCCGAAAAACAAAATATAGTGAAGGAAACAATTAAAAATATTACGGGTGTTGATTGCGAAGTTGAAGAAATGCAGGTCTCTCCTCAAATTTTTGAATACAGATGTAAAATTCAATACCCCGTATCACAAACAAAAGTTTCAAAAAGATTGCTTGCCGGATATTATAAAAAAAATTCTCACGAATTAATTAATATAAAATATTGTCCCGCACATTCGCCGTTAATATCGGAAATTCTCGACTTTTTCAGGGAAACTGCACCTAAATATAAAATTACGGGATATAACGAAAAAAATAATACGGGTCTTATCAGACACATTATTTTCAGAAAAGACTCAAATTCAAATAAAATTTTGATAATTTTCGTTATCAATAATTCAAGCGTTCCGACAGCTTTAAAAAAGATTTCAAAAGAGATTGTTGAAAAATATCAGGATATTGTAGGTATTTGTGCTAATTTCAACGCAAAAAAAACAAACGTAATTTTAGGCGATAAAACGGAAACAATTTTAGGGGATGATTATTACATTGAGGAATTAAACGGTTATAAATTCAAAATAAGTGCAAACAGCTTTTTTCAGGTAAATCCTTATTGTGCAACATTGATTTTTGATAAAGTAAAAGAAATAATCTCGGAAAGGATTGAAAAACCCGTTGTTTTAGATGCCTATTCGGGTGTTTCAAGTTTTGGTATTTGGCTTAGCGATATTGCAAAAAAAGTTGTATGCGTTGAAGAAGCAAAAAGTTCTTCGCTTGATGCACTTGAAAATATAAAACTTAATAATATAAAAAATATTGAAATTATAAACGGAGATGCGGGAGAAAAGTTTGCGGAATTAATTAAAAATAAAGTCAAATTTGATGTTTCCGTTACAGACCCGCCGAGAAAAGGTTGCAGTGATGATTCCTTGCAAAACCTGGTTCAACTTACAAAAAAATACATAATTTATGTGAGCTGTAATATTTCAACATTGGCAAGGGATATGAAAAAACTTTCGCAGTACGGTTTTAAAGCTGTGTACATAAAACCCTTTGATATGTTTCCGAATACATATCATATTGAAACGGTAGCCCTTTTCGAGCGTGAAGAGTAAATTAAAAGAACGGAAAAAAGACAATGCGTTTATTACATTTGGCAGATTTACACATAGGGAAAAGGGTTAAGGGATTTTCTCTTATTGAAGATCAGAAACATATTTTAAATCAAATAATGCAGGTTTCGAAAAACGAAAAAGCCGACGGAATTATTATTGCCGGTGATATTTACGATAATACCGTTCCGAGTGTTGAAGCCGTAAATTTGTTTGACGATTTTATTTGTAAAATAAATAATCAAGGGATAAAGTGCTTTATTGTCAGCGGTAACCACGATAACGTTTACAGGATTTCTTTTGCGTCAGGAATAATGTCAAAATCAGGAATTTTCGTAGCAAAAAAGTATAACGGAAATTTTACGCCGATTGAAATTAATGAAGATATAAATATATGGCTATTGCCGTTTATCAGACCGTTTGAGGTCAGAGAACATTTTAACGAATTTCAAACATCTGACTATGAAGAAATGATGAAAACCGTTTTAAACCATTCCGAAATTGATGTAAATAAGACAAATATTTTGGTTGCACACCAGTTTGTAACGTGTAACGGTTCGGAACCTGAACGCAGCGAATCAGAAACGGTTTCACTCGGAACAATAGATAATATCGATGTTTCGGTGTTTGATAAATTTGATTATGTTGCACTTGGACATATTCATAAATCACAGGCAATGGGAAGAAAAGTTGTAAGGTATGCAGGCTCACCGTTAAAATATTCGTTTTCGGAAAAGAATGATAAGAAGTCGATTGTGATTTTGGATATAAATAAAAAAGAAATCGGCATAAAGTTTACCGCATTTGAACCGCTTAGAGATATGATTGAAATTGAGGGATATTTCTCGGAAATTATTAATAATAAACCTTGCGATGACTATGTAAAAATCATTTTAAAAGATGAAGATTTTATTGTTGATGTCAAACATAAATTAGAGGCAATATATCCGAATATTATGGAAATTTCGTATGATAATACATATTCAAAATCGATTTCCGAAATAAATTTTGAAAATGACGGCAAAAAACAATCACCGTTAGAATTATTTAAAACATTTTATTTTGCACAAAATTCAAAAGATATTAACGATAATCAGGAAAATATAATTACGGAAGTGCTTAATGAGCTTGATACGGAAGGAATTTAGAAATGAAACCATGTAAATTAATTATGAACGCATTTGGCTCTTATGCCGATGAAACCGTAATTGATTTTGAATTATTCGGCGATAACGGTTTGTACTTGATTACAGGTGATACCGGTGCAGGTAAAACGACGATTTTTGATGCTGTTTCTTATGCTTTGTACGGCGGAGCAAGCGGAAGTTACAGGAATAACTCACGTTTGCTGAGAAGTGACTTTGCGGATGAAGATAATAAAACTTTTGTTGAATTAAATTTTTTAAATAACGGGGAAAAATATACCCTCAGACGTGAATGCGGGTATAAAAAGCAAACAAAATCCGGCAATTATACGGATGTGTCGGAACAGGCATTTTTGACACTGCCGCAAGGAACTGTTATAAACGGTAAAAATGCGGTTGATGAAGAGATAAAAAATATTTTGGGAATTGATAAAAATCAATTTTCACAAATAGTAATGATTGCACAAGGCGAATTTCAAAAATTGCTCACGGCTCAAACCGTCGAACGTATGGCTATTTTCAGAAAAATTTTTAATACGCATTTTTATGTTAATTTTCAAGAAAAATTAAAACAAAAATCAAAAAATGCCTATGTGGAGTTGCAGGAAGTAAAAAAATCAATATTCCAATACATAAATGATATAGTTACAAATGACGATTTCCCCGAACTTCAGGCCGAAATTAATTCGATTTTACAAAACGAAAATTTATATATATCCGAAAATTTTTTGGATTTACTTAAAGAAAGTATTAAAAAAGATGAAACGTTGAATAAACACCTGAAAAAAAACTCCGACAATTTGAATAAGCAAAAAGAAAAAACAATAAAAGAACTGCAACTGGCAATAACGGTTGAAAAAACAAATATTGAATTAGAAGAATTGAACAAAGAACTTCTAACATTAAATGATGATATAGAAAAGAATAATAAACTTTTTGAAGAGGAAAAAGGCAAAGAAGACAAAAGAACGGAACTTTTTACGCTTATAAACGCAATTAAAGACGACTTCGGGAAATATGAAAAGCTGACACAATACGAAAAAGATTTATCTTTTCAAAATAATTCACAAGAAAACGAAAATAAGAAATTATTGTCAATGAAGGAAATTTATAATAAAAAATGTTGTGAATACAATAACAATAAAACGGAACTTGAAAAACTTATCGATGTTGATTTGCTGATTGAGAGAAATAAAACTCAAATTGAAACAACCAAATCAAACATTGAAACAGCAAATAAATTAACAACAATAAACACCGAATTTTTAACAAAGAAAGAACAATGTGGCAAGGAAATTTCGGAATTAAATAAACTACAAACCGAATATGAACAAAAACAGGCAAAAGCCAATGAAATTTTCAAGAAATATACGGCGAATATAGCTGGAATTTTGGCAAAAGACTTAAAAGAAAACGAACAATGCCCCGTTTGCGGTTCCAAACATCATCCTTCACCGGCAATCGACAATGATGAAAATATTACGAAAGAAGATTATGAAAAAGCAAAAAATGAGCTTACTTCCGTTCAAGACAGAAATATAAAACAGGCTCAAAAAGTTTCTTCTTTAAAAGCAGAGCTTGATTTGACGGAAAAACAACTTACCGACGAACTTTTTACAAAATTTCAACTTAAAGATATTTCAAAAGCCGAAATAACGCTTTCTTCATATATTAAAGAACTTTCGATTTTCTTAAAAAACTTATCGGAAGAAGAACGCTCATTAAATAAAAAATCAACTCGCAAGAAGGAATTGGACAAAGCTATAAAAGAATTTGACAGCGATAAGAAAAAAAATGAAGAACAAATCAGTTCTAAAGAAAAAGAAATTATGAACATTAATATTAAAATTAATGAAATCAAAGCAAATATTAACTCAATAAAACAAATTTTAAAATATTCAAGTGAAAAGGAAGCCCGCAATGCATTTGATGAAAACACGAAAAAACTCTCTGATATGAATAATAAATTAAAAGAACTTGAAAAAGAACAAAATAATTTGAACAATAAACTTGTTGAAATAACTACAAAAATTAACGAAAAAAAAGAAAGTTTAAAAGACAGTGAAATTTATTCAAAAATCGAGCTTCAACAAAAAAAAGCACAACTTGAAACAGATATAAAAAACAATGACAAAGAAAGAAATACGGTCTATTTCAGGCATGAAACGAATAATAAATTGTATTCGGATATTTCAAAACAATATGAAAAATTAAATAAAATATCGGAGCGTGCGGGAATTTTGGATAACTTAGCAAGAACTGCAAACGGAGAATTAAAAGGAAAACTCAGAATTTCATTTGAAAATTATATTCTGTCATCTTACTTTAATATGATTTTAATTGCAGCAAACAAAAGACTGAAAGATATGACATCAGGTCAATATGAGTTAAAAAGAAGTGATAAAAAATCAGGAACTGCACAAACCGGGCTTGATTTGGATGTGTTTGACTCATACACGGGAAAAGAAAGAAACATAACAACGCTGTCGGGCGGGGAATCATTCAAAGCGGCACTTGCACTCGCATTAGGATTATCGGATACGGTGCAAAGACAATCGGGCGGAATAAAAGTCGATACAATGTTTATTGATGAAGGTTTCGGTTCACTGGACAGTGATTCTCTATCACAAACAATGAAAATTTTATCGGAATTATCGGGGAATAAAACTTTGATAGGCATAATTTCTCACGTCGGAGAATTGAGAGAACAAATCGATAAAAAAATTATTGTTACAAAAACTCAAAAAGGAAGTAAACTAAGACTTGAAATTCCGTAAATGATTTTAAATTGATTTTTGAGATTTGAGAATAAACATTAAATTTCAATTTACTTTCTCGGTTCTAAATATTTTTTGAACAATTCTGCCGTAAGTTAAGTAATAATAAAATAACTACTTTCTTTGTTCGCACATATCAAACAATATTCTGCCCCTGTCGATATATTCAATTTCCAAGTTATTGTTATTGATTTCGTTTACCGCATATTCAAAAATATTAAAAAGTTCATTCGGCAAATTATCTTTGTTTCTGTTATACCACATCATTTCCACATCAAGGGCAACATGGCGAACTCCGCATTCAATTGATTTTTCTATCCAACTTTTTATTTCAGATTGTGTATCATTTATTCCCGGGATTATTATAAACTTTGTTTTCACCTGATTGCTTTCGATTTGTGCATTTGCATACTTTTTCACATTCGACCATACTTTGTCATAAAAATCATATCTTTTTATTTTTATAAATGTTTCTTTTGTACCTGAATCAACGGATATAACCGTATTAACATTCCCTTTTCTTATCCCTTCTTCCAAAACAGGACTGTATATGCTTGCATTTGTTAAAATTCGTATCGGTTTTAAATCATATTCGATAAAGAGATTAAGCAAATCGTTAAATTCCGGTGCAACGCACGGTTCTCCGCCCGCAATTGTTATATGTCCGCCCTTTTTTAAATAGCCTTTTTCCGCCATGTCTTTTATTGCGGGATAAACGTTATATTGTTTTTGGTGAGGTTTATCGGGGTCATTTAACCAACAATATACGCAATGTTCGTTACATATCGTCCAATTATTAAAATTTATAAATGATAGATAATCTTCATTGTCCCATTCTTTTTCCTGCAAATAAATGCAACCTTTGCACTCGGGAACAATATCACCTTTTTGCATTTGTTTTCGGTAGCTTCTTTTTATCTTAAAAAATTTTTTCCAATCTATAAGCTCACCGTTGTATGTTTCAAGCAACTTTTTGTACCCGTTTTCGGTGGGAGGTATTCTGCAACAAAAATTTATGCTGTCAGTGAAAAAATCCATTCCATGCTCAATTAAATCGCAACTTATATATTTCTTTTTCTTCCTTAAAAAAAACATATTTATTCCTCAATTCCGCTTATAATTTTTTCTTTTATTTCGTCATATTCGGCATTAACATAAAAGTCTTTGAACAAGTTTGTATTTTTAAGATTTTCTTCCAATATAGAATATAATTCGTTCTCTTTCAGCTTGGAAAGTTCGATAATTTTTATATCCGAAATGGTACAAATGTTTTCATTTTGTCCTTTTATCGCAATCACGTTTTCGCTTTCAAGCAGGTTAATTGCACATTCTATCGTTTCACAATCAACATTAAGTGCTTTTGCTACCCTTTCAATATCCGTTTCACCTTTCAAATTTTTTATTGCATATTTTATCATGCCCGATAATTTCGTTATCAGAGTTTGAATATTTATTTCTTCAATACCGAAGTTCATCAGATGAATAATCTCGGGTTCCGTTTTTTTCAGTATCTCGCAAAAATCTTCCAATGCGTTCGGACAATCAAAAAACATAATTTGTTCTTTTTTATCGGGAATATTTTTTAAATTAAAAATTTTTTCTTTTATTTCATCCGCAATATTCAATTTCTTTAAAATGTTGTCATTTTCAACGTAAATTCCCGTATCTTTTTTTGTTGTATTCAAAAAATCCAATACTTGTGTGAGTATATTTTTTTTATTTCTGTGGTCTAAAATTTTTATGTTTTTTTCTTCTTTTTTATATTTAATATATTCGGAATGTACATCGCTTAATATCAGTTGTATTGTCGTATTTCCGTTAAATTCGTTCACTCTCGGCGAAAATAAAATATCAATATCTGAATTAATCGGAACCTCAAATTCAGAGGTGTTCCATTTTATACACTCGATATTATTTGAATTGTTTTTATTTGCAAAGATTTTTAAGTGGTTATTGTTTTGCCCCATAAATTTTATGTTTTGCAATTTTAAGTTTTTCATTACGAAGAGCGGAGAAGGGTTTGCGGTTCCGAACGGTTCAAGCATTTTTATTGTATCGGTAAGCTCCGTTGTTATATTTTCAACATCAAGTTCCATATCCGCATATACTTTAATTTTATTTGTATCTATGCCTTCCGATGCTTCTTTGAAAGATTTTTCAAGTATATTTTTTAAATCATCAAATTTAATCTTTGTTTCATCAAAAGACAATCCCGCAGCCATTTTATGACCGCCGAAACCTTCAAACAGCTCTTTGTGTTGAGATAATACAGAATGAATGTTTATTCCTTCTATACTTCGGCAAGAACATCTTATTATATTCGGATGATTTGCATCTTTTGTCATTAAAAGTGAGGGTTTATTGTAGGTTTCAACAAGTTTTGACGCAACAATTCCGATAATTCCGATGTGCCAGTTTTCGTTAAAAAGTATTATTGCAGAATTGTTTTTTGTTTTGTTGTAAAGTTCAACCGCTTCGTTAAATGTTTCTTCGCAAAGTTCCTGCCTTAGCGAGTTTAAGTCGTTTAAAGTTTTTACGTTACCTGTTGTTATGCCCGGGTCATTTTCCGTCAAAACTTTTATTGCCGTTTCGGGTGACTCTAACCTGCCTGCCGCATTTATTCTCGGGACAATTGAAAATGCAATGTTTTCGGAGGTTATTTGTGATATATTCGTTAATCCGCTTGTTTTTAAGAGTTCTTGTATTCCTTGGTTTTTTCCGTTTTTAATTAATTCCAACCCCATGGAAACAATACTTCTGTTCTCACCGATTAATTCGACAATATCGCCTATTGTACCGATTGCGGAAAGCGGCAATATTTCGTGCACAAAGTCCTGTTTGTTAAACATATCCAAAAGTTTGCATGCCAGCTTAAAAGAAACTCCTGCCCCTGCTAAATAGTTTAAACTTTCAATTTCCGTAATTTCCAAATTCGGAATAATTGAATTATTTGCCTTCGGATTTATTATTGCAAAAGCATTCGGTAATATTTCCGGTGCTTCATGGTGGTCGGTAATAATAACGTCCGTTTTAAAACCGTTTGCAAAATTGACTTCGTTAATGTTGCTTATTCCGCAATCAACCGTAATAATGAGTTTTGTTTTATTTTTTGAAATCAGCTTAACAATTGCTTTCGTATTCAGTCCGTGACTTTCGGTTGCTCTGTCAGGCAAATAATAGTCAACATTTGCACCGATATGTTTAAGCGTAATGTATAAAAGTGCGGTTGAGGTTATCCCGTCCGCATCAAAATCACCGTACACCGTAATTTTTTCACCTGAATCAATTGATTTTTTTATTCTTTCGCACGCCTTCTCCATATCGGTAAAAACATCGGGTGATGAAAGCGGTGCTTTCATAGGATTTAAAAAATTTCGGACTTTTTCTTCCGTGTTTATGCCTCTGTTAAGCAACAATTTTGAAAGCAATAAATTACCGTTACAAGCGTCGGTAATTCTTTCATCCGTTTGTGATTCTTTTATTTCCCAACTCTTGTATATTTTCATTACTTTGCTTTCTTATAAATTTTATTTATATCCGGATTAATTATTTTCGCCGGTAAAATCATCCTGATTATCATCAAAGAAGTTTTCCTGTTCAAGCTCTCTTTTAAGTGCTTCAATGTCTTTATCTTCTTTAATTTTATCAATAACGATTTTAGCCATTTCTTTTGCAATTATTTTTTGCGTTTCGGCAGGCGAATTTTCAAGCATGTTTATTGCAGCTCTGACGGTTCTGTCTATATCATACCATCTTGAATTTGCACTTGAATCCATGCCTTCTTCAACCGCTTCGATTATTTCATCAACATCAGTATATTCGCTGAACGCAATATTATGTTCAACAATAATTTTTATAAGGTTTAATGCAACCTTTATTTGAGTTTCATCGTCCGAGGCTTCCAAAGTTTTCATCGAACGGGATAAAATCGGGTCTTTATCATACCATCTTCTTTGTTGATTGTTGTATTCTTCACGCATCGGATACCTCTCTTTACTCTAACTGTTTTTATATTTTACACCAAACTCGGCATTAGGATACTGCCATTCAATATTATTTTTTTCGCAAGCTATCTTGCAAGCACCGCATTCTAAGCAGTTTTCATATCTTATTATCATTTTTTCTTTGTATTCGTCCCATTCATATACGTTTGCGGGGCAAATGCAGGTACAAAACTTTTCTTTACATCTTAAACAGATGTCATCATCAACTTTTAAATGACTTTCTTTATCTTTATTAAATTTTAGTGTTGAAAGTTTTTCGTTTATATTCATTTTTTTATACATTTCTCCATCGCAAACAAACCGAGAGGAATTGATTTTTGTATTGCAGCTGATTTAAGAATTTCCTTCGCAAATCTTACATATTTAACTCTTTTGGGAAATTCATCGGCTTCCGTTAATACTTCAAAGAACTTGCACGCCAAATTCGGATATAATTCCGTAATCGTATTTATGTGTTTTTTTAAGAAAGGAATTGTATTTTTGTGTGTTGATAAGTCTTTTAAAACAATGCTTTCTTTTAACTTTTTGTAATATTGAGATAAAACACCGGCGGAACAATCTTCTTTTTCCAAAGCGAAAATTGCCGTTTCTGCGGCTAATTTTCCGCTTAACATAGCAAGATTTGTTCCTTCCATGTGAATATTGTTCACCAACATTGCAGCATCACCGACAATCATTACACGGTTATCATAAATTTTAGGCAGAGCGTTAATTCCGCTTTCGGGTATCATGTGTGCCGAATATTCTATAACTTCTCCGTTTTTAATAAATCTTGAAATCGTGGGATGATTTTTTAAATCATCAAGTAATTCATAAGGCGTAATTTGAGCTTTTTTTAATTCGTCAAGCCCGACACCGTATCCGACGGAAATCGTATCTTTATTTGTGTACATAAAACCCATTGCAAACATATTTTTTAAGGGGCCGCCTATAATTTTACATGCACAACCTTCATTTTCTTCAAGATTGAAAATGTCGTCAATTCGCTGTTTGGGTAATTTAATCGTTTCTTTTACGCTTAACGTTACATCACTGTCTTTTATTTTGTTTCTTAGCCCGATTTGCTTTGCAAGCAAGGAATTAACTCCGTCTGCAATAATAACGATATCGGAATAAAAATCCTCATTTTCCGTTCTTATTCCTTTTACTTTTCCGTTTTCGACAATTAATTCTTTCACAAGGGTTTTCGGAGCATAATACACACCTGCTTTAACAGCCTGTTCAACGCACCAATAATCCCACTTCGGGCGATATACGCTGAATGCTTTGTATGCACCTTTTGAAGAATATTTGTATTCGTATTGTGTCGAATTATAATCGGTAAGCATGAATATTTTTTGAGTTGAAATTTCTCTTTCGACGGGAGCTGTTTCCCAAAAAGCGGGGTAAATTTCCGCAGTTTGTTTCGCATAAATAATACCGCCGAACATGTTTTTGTCGCCTGCTTTATCACCTCTGTCAACAAGAAGTACTTTTTTTCCTGCTCTCGCAAGGGTAATTGCGGCACTTACACCTGCCGGACCCGCACCAACGACTGTTACTTCAATCTTTTTATCCATTACCTGCCTTATTTATAATTACTTTGTACTTTATCATTATATACTTAATTTATGCCCGATAGCAAGGATATTAATTTTATATTTCTGTTTAAATCTGCTTATCCCTGCCAAAACTCCGATGTTGTTTATGTACGGCTGATTAACTTTTTAGGGAGAGATTGTTGCCCCGTAACGTACGTTCATTGAACTGACTGCATTTATGTGTCCGCTCGGCGAGGGGGTTTCGAGAATTTTAAATAATTTTTATTATAAATCTTTTTTTTATTTTATAATAAGATAAAAAAATATATTTGTGAGGATTAATTTATGAAAATATCGTTAGAGTGGTTAAATGAATTTGTTGATATAAGTGATTTGACCGTTGAAGAAATTGTTAACAAGCTGACAATGAGCGGTTTGGAAGTTGAAGAAATCGAAAAAGTCGGTGCTAAGTTTACAAACATTAAAACGGCGAAAATCGTTAAAATCGAAAATCACCCTAATGCGGATAAATTACATTTGGTTGTCGTTGATTTGGGTAATACGGTTAAAACCGTTGTTTGCGGTGCTCAAAATATAGAAGAAGGTCAAATTATTCCTTACGCTTCCGTCGGTTCAAAAGTTTTTTCCCGCAAAACCGGAGAACAGTTTGAATTAACCCCCGCCGTTATCAGAGGTGTTGAATCACAAGGCATGCTTTGTGCTCAGGATGAATTGGGGCTTGAAGGAATGCAGGAAGAAAGCGGAATTTTGATATTAAACAGGCTTTTCCCCGACGTAAAACCCGGTATTCCTCTGGAAGAATTATTGCAAATCAAAGAAGATACCGTTATTGACGTTGCTCCTACCGCAAACAGAGGGGATGAAATGTCGGTTATCGGTGTAGCTCGTGAAATCTGCTCTTTGTTTAACAAAAAATTGAATTTCTCTAAAATTGAATTTGTAAATGATTTATCTACCGATAAATTTAAAGTTGAAATTATTGATGAAGATACTTGCAAATACTATTCCGCAGGTTTATTAAAAAATTTGGTTATAAAACAATCACCGGCATGGTTAAAAAGACGTTTGGAAGTTTCCGGTATTCGTTCAATAAACAATGTAGTTGACATTACAAACTATGTTTTATTGGAATACGGACATCCTTTGCATGCTTTTGATATGGACAAATTAGACGGTTATATTTGTGTCAGACGTGCAAAAGAAGGTGAAAAAATCGTTACGTTGGATGGTGTCGAACGTACTTTGACTAATGATTCCGTACTTTGTGCGACAAAAGAAAAAGGCGTCTGTGTTGCAGGTGTTTTTGGCGGTGAAAACTCCGGAGTTGATGAAAATACAAAAAACATCGTACTTGAAGCGGCTTATTTTACACCTTCAACAAACCGTAAAAATGCAAGAAGTATAGGTTACAGAAGTGAAGCATGTGCAAGATACGAACGTGGGGTTGATATTGAACTTACAAAACCTTCTTTGTTACGTGCAATGCAATTGTTAACCGAATATGCAGATGCGGAAGTTGTCGGTGTTGTTGAAACGGGAAGTAATAAAGCCGAAGAAATCGATATTACTTTGCGTTTTTCACAAATTAAAAGAATTTTGGGAACCGAAATTCCGTCAGAAAAGTGTATTGAAATACTTGAAAATTTAGGTTTTGAATTGTTAGGAAAAAATGCTTCCGCTGCAAAATTTAAAACTCCGAGTTTCAGAGTAAATGACGTAAAACAAGAAATCGATCTTATTGAAGAAATTGCGAGAATATACGGATATGAAGGTATCGAACCCACTCTTCCTAACAAAACACGCTCACCCGAAATTTCTTTTGAATCAAAAATTACGGCAGAAGTTAACAAAATGTTCTTGGGGTTCGGTTTTAACGAAGCGGTTACATCATCATTAATCGGTGAACCTTTGTTAAATCAATTTGATTTAAAATACGACAAAGAAAAAGCCGTATTTGTTCAAAATCCGCAATCCGATGAACACACAATGTTAAGACAAACCATTATCGCAAATATTTTAAATACCGTAAAAATGAATTATGATAACGGTCAAAAAAATATTTGGTTGTACGAAATCGGAAAAACTTATTTCATAACCGCTCCCGCTACAAAAACCGACAGCGGTGTGGAAGAAAACATAATGCTCTCCGGTGTTATTACGGGTGATACAAATTCCAATTTATGGAAAGATACGGGAAATATTGATTTCTTTACGTTAAAAGGATATATGGAAAGTTTATTCGATAAATTAAAATTAACTTCAAGAATAAAATTATCACCTGCCGAAAGTTGTGATTATTTGCACCCCGGCAGAAGTGCAAAAGTTGTTATGCTCGGTAAGGTTCCGGAAACTATCGGCTATTTCGGTGAAATTTATCCTATTTTGAAAGACAGAATGAAAATCAATCAAAATATTTATTTATTTGAAATTAATTTGGGTAAATTAATAAATGCGGTTCCGAAACAAACCGTAAAATACAAGCAATTGTCATCATTCCCGGAAGTTCAAAGAGATATTTCCTTTGCAATTGAAAATACCGTTTCAAACGAACAAATCATGCTTGCAATAAAGAAATGTTCCGACTCAAAGTTATTTAAAGGTGCAAACTTATTTGATATATATGAAGGTGAGCACATTCAAGCAGGATTTAAGAGCTTAGCTTACAGAATTACACTTCAAAATGAAGAAGCAACACTTACTGATGAGTTAATTGATAAAGAAATTAATTCAATAAAATCAGGATTAATGAAAAAGTTTCCTGCAATAAGTTTCAGGTAAAAATATATTTATCAAAAAAGCGGAGGGCAAAGGCTCTCCGCTTTTTATGCAACAAATAAATATAGCATACAATTTTATATATTAAATAAAATTGTATCATAACGTAATAATTGACTATTTTTTCTTGAAATCATAATGTAAAAAGATATAATAATAATAGGTTGGCAGTTTACATGCCACGGAACAAAATCGGATTGGGGATAAAATCAAGGAGGAATTTCCGGTGCTTAGAAGCAGAGACATGGGTAGAGCCATCGCAGTAAGAAGATGGACAAACACGGCATTAGAATGCTATAAAAGAGGTTGTGTTTGTGAAGGTTGTTTTTATACGGACTTTTTCAACGGCACATCTCAAAAATGCCAAATGAAAGCATCAGTGTTAGAATTGGTGAGAGTTTTGGGTAAACCTAACGTAGAACTGCAACAGGTTTTGGTAGATTAATCAATAAATTTAAAAAGCTCCCTTTGGGAGCTTTCTTTTTACTTAATTATTTTTTTTCATTAAATAAAGCGTTCTTTTTGTATTCTTTACTTGTTTCTTATATTTAATATTGAAAAATCTCGAAAAACATTGTTCAAAATTTTCTTGTGTATAATCTTCAAATACGTCTTTTCTGTTTAAAAGCATTCTTTTGACCTGCGAATCTTCTTTATCAACAAATTCAATAATAACGTATTTAGAAATTGAAGAAAAACATTTTGCAATAAGTTCAAAAGGAATATTGTATGTAAATTTTAAGTGATGAATTAGTGCAAGAGCCAAAATCAAATCAACATTTTCCGCACGGTCGAATATATTTTTGCGTTCATTATTAGCAAACCCTAATGCGGGAGAAGGATTTGCCAAATCTAAAACCAATGCAAGTATGTTGCATTCTTGTTCTTTAATTGTTTTAAGATAATTTTTTTCAACAGCTGATTTGTCAATATCAAATGCTAATATTTGAGTTGAATTATCCTTAAAAAGCCTTGAAAATACGCCTGTATTACTTCCAAAATCCCAAACTGTTTTCGGGCTGATTTTTTGTTTAAATTCATTTATTATTGATTTTTTTGATTCAAAACTTTCTTCCGAATAATTTGTATCATCATAGTAATTGCCCCATTCGGTAGAAATATTCTTCAAATTTATATTTTTTACCGTATTATACAAATTTGTTATTAAATTTTTAAGTTGATTTTTCGGTATAAAAATATTATCTGTTTCTTTTTTTGAATGATTTGAATATTTACTTTGAAATTTACTGTGGATATGAATGTGAGTAAGAATATTAAAATTAAAATAAGTTTTTATAGGAAGAAGTTTAGATGCTAATTCTAAGGAAATTCCGTTAATATTAGAAAGGAACAGCGAATTAAGATTAATATCTTTATATGCCATAAGTGCAAGCGGTGCTATAAAATTTTCGCAAAATTGTTTGTATGCAACCCAAGGAGTACCTTCTTTATATTCCTCAAATGATGATGTATCAATTAATACCGGTTTATTTTTGTAAAATTGTATATTAAAACAATTCGCATCTTTTAATGACAATCCGTAATCAAGTGCCGATAATTGTATTTCAAGTGTTGCAAGTGCGGCATTTTTAAGCTCGGAGAAACACCATTCCCAAGGGTATGATATAAAAACTTTTTCCGGTTCAATAATAATACAATTATCATCATAAGATATTTCTTTATGATGGATTATAAGATTTCTTAAAATAAGTTCATTGTATAGCCCCGAGTTCATAAATTTCTTATAGGTATCAAAATAGGAAGGAAAAATTTTCCTGAAAATTTTTTTATTATCAACATATACACGGGCATCAGGATCTTTAAAAGATGATGATTCTTCTTCATTCAGATTTAGCATTTTCGTTTTTCTTACCTTTTTTAAACAGACTTGATATTTTTTCTTTCCAAATACTAAGAGTACAACCCAAACCTACAATACCTGCAACTATCATTTGTAATATCATGGAGCCCGTATTAGGGTCTAAATAAGCATGTGCCGGTTGAGAAGAAACAATACCCCAAAAAAGTGTAACCGTAAACAACAGGTTAAAAACCGTTTTGAATAACAAACCGTTTTTATTTTTTATTATGTACTTTTGTTTCATGTTTCCGCCCTTTTTAGTGTAATTACCTGTTTTTGTGATAGTAACATATTTTTTAGCTTTTGTAAATCAGTTTCCTTTTTGGAAATAAGGAAGATTTTATGCAGTTTTTTTGTGTCAGTTTTATTTTAATGTTTATGTTATAAAAAAACCTGCCGGTTAAAGCAGGATTTTTTAATTATAAGTTTTTATAATTTTAAATTATTTCTTTGTATTCGTCAGGGTTGTTTAATAATTCATAATTTATTTCGTTTTCATTATCTGCAATAATTGCGGCAACTACGGCATCAGAAGCAACGTTAACCGTAGTTCTGAACATATCAACAATTCTTTCGATTGCAAAGAGGAATGCAAAACCTTCAACAAGTTGTTGAGCGGTTAAGCCTAATCCGTTTAATACAAGTGCAATTGTTATGAGTCCTGCCCCCGGGATACCTGCACTCGTGCTTGAAGAAATAATTGCCAAAAGCATTATGGTAATTATTTGTAAAGGCTCAAGCGTAATGCCGTAGGCTTGCGTTAAGAATATAACGGCAACGGTCTGGAACAATGCCGTTCCGTCCATGTTAAGCGTAGCACCGAGAGGTAAAACAAAACTGCAAACCTTGTGCGAAATACCTCTTTTTTCGCAGCAAGCCATTGTCAGCGGTAAAGTAGCACTGCTGCTTGCCGTTCCGAAAGCAACCAATAATGCTTCTATAATTGCGATATAAAAATTACAAACCGGAACTTTGCTGAATAATTTAAGCATTAAAGGATATACGATAAACAATTGAATTGCAAAACCTACCAACAAAACTCCGATAAATTTTGAAATTGAAGAAAAAATACCGAGTCCGAAACTTGAAACGGCAACCGTCGTAAGAGCAAAAACACCGGGAGCGGCTAAAATCATAACCCAATCGGTAACTTTCATTGTTGCGGCAAAAACCGATTCAAAGAAAGAAACAATGGGTCTGTTAATTTCACCGACTTTGGAAAGTGCAAGTGAAAAGATTAACGCAAAGAAAATTATGGGTATCATTTCACCTTTTGCCAAAGATTCAAGCGGGTTTTGCGGAATCATGTTAATAAACATGGAACCGAGCTGTTCTTTTTGGCTTGCAATTTCCGCATTAACCTGATGTTGGATTTCGGTTGCCGAAATTTTATTTATAAATTCCTGAACACCGATACCGGGTTGAATTAAGAGAACCAAACCGGCACCGATTACAACAGCCAAAACGGTAATAATGGAATAATAGATAATCATTTTCTTACCGAATTTGCCAATTTGTTTGCTGTCGCCGATACTTGAAATTCCGACAACAATTGCACTGCACACAAGCGGAATTACAATCATCTGAATAAGTCTGATGAATGCCTGTCCGACTATATTCAAAAAGTTTACCAAATTTGTAATTTTATCCGGATTTTCATGCATGAAATTTCCGCAGAAAATACCTAAAATAATTGCAAGGAATATGTGCCAGTTTCTTTTTGCACCTAAACCTATTGCTACGAGTAATGTTTGTAAGTGTAATTTCATAAATACCTCAATAATATATATAAGTGTACTAATTGTACAATCATTTTAATTATAATTCAACAATTTAAAATAATTATACAAAAGGTAACAAAATGGTAAAAGTTTTTTTTTATAATAAAATTGAAAACAGATAGGGAGATTTGATTTTTTCATGGATATAAAAGGTAAAAAATTTCATTTTGTAGCCGTCGGCGGAGTCGGCATGAGCGGTTTGGCAAAGTATTTGGCGGAAAGAGGTGCGGAAGTTTCAGGGTCTGATATTGCGGAAAGTAAATATACGCACATGCTTGAATCAAAAGGCGTTAAAGTTTCAATCGGTCATGATCGAAATTTAATATCGGATGACATGATTATTGTTGCAAGCAGTGCAATAAAAAGTTCAAATCCCGAAATTATCAGAGCAAAGGAATTAAACTTAAAAATTTATCATCGTTCCGACGTTTTAAAAATGATATCGGATGAATTTTCATCACGAGATAAATCATTTTTTATGGGTTTTGCGGGAACACACGGCAAAACCACTACAAGCGGGCTGGCTTCCTATTTGTTGAGCAAAGCGGGTTTGGAACCTTCGTTTGTCGTTGGCGGAATTATTCCCGAATTAAACATTAATGCTTCTTTTTCTTCCGACAAATTTTTTATTGCCGAGTTGGATGAATCGGACGGTACAATTCAAAAATATTCGACCGATATTGCCGTAATCAATAATATGGAAGAAGACCATCTGGATTATTATATAAACGGTTTTGACGATATTGCAAAAACTTTTTATAAATTTTTGTCAAATAAGAAAAATCAAAAAGTTTTGGTTAATATTGATGACGAGGGTGTTTGCCGGTTTGTAAAAAGATATAACGACTTTTCGTTTATCACGTTTGGTCTTTCGGAGGCTGATTATTGTGCAAAAGATATAAAAATATCGGGTTTGGAATCCGAATTTGATGTATTTTATAAAGGTGAAAAAATTGACACCGTAAAACTTTCAATTCCCGGAAAACATAATATATATAATGCCTTGGCTGTTTATGCGGCATTAAAAGAAGCCGGAGTTAGTGTTTGCGAAATATCGAAATATTTTCACTCTTTTTCGGGAATGGGCAGACGTTTTCAAAAGACGGGAAGTGTTGACGGCATAGATTTATATGACGATTACGCTCATCACCCGAGCGAAATAAAAACAACTTTAAACGGAGTAAAAACGGCAGTCGGCAGTTCAAGACGAGTTGTTGTGCTTTTTCAACCGCACAGATATACAAGATTGCAGGGGCTTTGGAATGAGTTTTTGCAGGCTTTTTCGTCCGCAGATAAGTTGCTTGTAGCTGACGTTTATTCTGCGGGAGAAGATTGTATTGAAGGCATTAATTCAAAAGATTTTGCCCTAAACATTCAACATCCCGATTGCGAATATTTATCGGGCGACATAGAAGAAGTCGCAAAAAAATCCGCAAAATATTTAAAAAAGGGTGACATATTTATTACATTGGGTGCCGGAAGTGTTACAAAAGCCGGTAAAATAATTATTCAAGAATTAAACGGAGTGCAAAAATAATTTTGACCGAAATATTTGAAAATTATACGATTAAGAATGATACAACCTTTAAAATAGGCGGAATTGTAAAAAAAGTTTTAGTTCCGCATTGTGTTGATGACTTAGCGGAACTTCTTGCAACGGACGAAGAATACCTTGTTATGGGTAATTGTTCAAATGTTTTATTTTCAAGTGATTATATCGATAAAAATATTATTCTGACAAAAAAAACCGATAAAATTTCAATTGATGAAAATAAAGTTACGGTCGAATGCGGTGCATTAGGTGCAGTTTGTTCAAATATGTGTGCAAAGAAGGGATTAAGCGGTTTTGAATTTATGTCGGTATTCCCTGGCAGTTTCGGCGGAATGATTACAATGAACGCTTCCGCACATTCACAAGCGGTCAGCGATTGTATTGTTTCGGCAAAAGTTTTTAATAAGAAAAATAAAAATGTTGAAATACTGTCAAAAGAAGAATTGGGATTTACTTACAGAAACTCGAAAATAAATAATTCCGATTATATAGTACTTTCGGCAGAATTTATTTTAAAAAAATCAAGCGAAGATGAGGTTTTAAACAAAATCAACGAGAACAAATCATTCAGAAAGTCAACACAACCTTCTTTAAAATTCGGTAATGCCGGAAGTATTTTTAAAAATCCCGAAAACGCATCGGCAGGCATGTTGATTGATTCTTGCGGTTTTAAGGGAGTTTGCGAAGGCGGTGCGAAAGTTTTTGAAAATCACGCAAATTTTATAATCAATTATAATAATGCAACTTCTTCGGATGTATTAACTTTAATGTACAAAATGTCTTCATCGGTAAAAGAAAGGTATAATATAAAATTAATACCCGAAATTAAGTATATCGGAAATGAAAATACGAAAGAGTATGAGTTATGGAAAAAAATATCGTAAAAAAATATACAAATGATACAAAAATTGCCGTTTTGTGCGGCGGATTATCGGGAGAACGTGAAATTTCTTTGCGTTCCGGCAAAAATGTTTTTGAAGCATTAAAAAGATTAGGTTATACAAATGTTGAACTTGTTGATGTTGACAGAAATATTGCAAAAACATTGACCGAAAAAAACGTAAAAGTTGCATATAACGCTTTGCACGGCATGTACGGTGAAGACGGATGTATTCAGGGTTTGTTGGAACTTTTGGGTATAGAATATACCGGTTGCGGTGTTTTTGCAAGTTCCGTTTGTATGAACAAAGAGCTTACCAAAACCGTTTTAAGCAAATACTGTTTACCGTTGCTAAAATCAGTGTTTGTTCAAAACGGAGATAATGTTGAAAAGGCGGTTGTCGGGTTGGATTTTCCTCTTATGATTAAGCCCGTCAGCGAAGGTTCAAGCATAGGAATGTACAAAGTTAATAAAAAAGAAGAACTTTGCGAATTATACAAAAAATCGTGCGAATGCGGTCAGGATATACTTATTGAAGAATATAAACGGGGCATAAGTGCAACAGTCGGTGTATTGGATAATGACGGCGAAACTTTTGCAACCGAAATACTTGAATTAAGACCCAAAAACGAATGGTATGATTACGAAGCGAAATATACAAAGGGCATGACGGAATTTGTTTTGCCTGCCGAATTATCAAAAGAATTAACTCTTGAAGTTAAAAATTGTGCAATTAAAGCCCATAAAGCGTGCAGATGTTCCGGTGTGAGCAGGGTTGATTTTCTGATTGTCGATAATATTCCTTATATTTTGGAAATAAATACGAGCCCCGGCATGACGGATACGAGTGATTTGCCTGCTCAATCCGCAGTTATGGGTATATCTTATGATGATTTGGTTTTAATGATATTAAATAATGCGGGTTTGAAGAAATAATGGAACAAAATCATACGGTTTTAAGAAGATTAAAATATTTGAAACTACGAAGAAAAGCACGGCGTGGTGAAATTTTCATAAGAAGACTGTATAAAACATTTCGTTTTTTCTTTATATTATTTATTTTTTACGGTGTTTACAGAGTTTATAACTGCCATTATTGGGATGTTGACCCCGAAATATTTAAAAATCCGACACCCGAAAGTGTACAAATTGACGGAAATTCCGTGGTTTCATCAGACAAAATATACAGAGTATTAAGTGATTATAATTTTAAATCGGAAAAAATTTATAAAATAAATCCGACGGAAATTGAAAAGAAAATAGAACAACTTGTGCCGATAAAAAAGGCTTATGTTCGCAGGTATTGGTTTCCCGCAAGATTTGTAATAATGGTTGACGAACTTATACCCGTAATCAGAATAGCACCGTCCGAGGAAGCTCCCGATACAATGGCTTATGCAATTTCGGGTGAAGCCATAACAAAAGAATATTTACCTTTGAATGAAGAAATGAATGTCGTAAAAATATTGAGTTACGGCACAAAGAATGATGATTACGACAACTGGGATAAGGATAAAATATTAAATTTATATAATTTGGCGATGGCGATTAAAGAATATTCGGGCGAAGAGGTCGAATACATTGATTTGAGAAATCCGCATAATGCTTTTGTAAAAATTCAAAGCGTAAAATTAAGGCTTGGGGAAATTGATATTTCCGTATTTGAACGAATAAAAGATATACATGATATTTTGCCGAAGATAAAACAGTTTGCACATCAGGTTAAATATGTCGATTTGTCGTGGAAAGAATCAAAATATTTAAAAATGGAACAAAAACAATGAAAAAGGTCGTTTTGTTTTCATCCTGTCAAAATTCATCAAAAGAAATTAAAGAAATTTTAAAAAAATATAATTTTGACACAATTTCTGCGATTATAAATTTATCTTATATTTCTTTTTGCGTAAAATCAGCATTACTGACATATAAACCGGATATTGTTATCTTTAATGATTTGGATTTAAACGAAAATCAAATTAAATATATTATTGAAATTTTTAAAGACGTTAATTCGCCCGTAATTGATTTTGAAAGAAAAATTTGTCCTGTTTTCATCGGTGCAGGGCAAAATTATTGCAAAATAAATATGGAAGGTGAAGATGATTTTTCTGTATTCATTGATGAAATTTCCGAATTACCTTCCGTTTTACATAAATATCAACAAAAAAATAATTTTAAAATAAGCAATTTATTCAAAATTTTTATGAAATAAAATCGGGTGTTTTATTATAAAATTCTCCCCCTTGTAATTAAATTTTTATGTAATATCATAGTAATGTCAGAAAATAAAAATCCAACCCATAACATGTAAACTTCATACAAAATGTATAAAGTAATTTCATGTTTCTATTTTTTTAGGATTAAATAACTTAGGAAAGGCAAACAAAGTGGAAGAAACAAAAGTAAAATCAAAAAAGAAAAAAATTGAAACTACGACAGAACCACAACAATCCGAATGGAAAGAACAGGTTATTCAGGTAAGAAGAGTAACAAAAGTTGTAAAAGGCGGTAAAAAGTTAAGTTTCAGAGCAATCGTCGTAGTCGGAAATAAAAACGGACAAGTAGGCGTAGGATGTGCAAAAGCTGCTGAAGTTATTATTGCAATTCAAAAAGCCGTTGCTGACGGAAGAAAAAATCTTATCAATGTTCCGATATTCAAAACTACAATTCCTCACCCGATAACAGGTCGTTCAGGTGCAGGCAGCGTTATGTTGAAACCGGCTTCACAAGGTACCGGGGTTATCGCAGGCGGTGCGGTTCGTGCAGTATTGGAATTGGCAGGTATTGAAAATATTTTGAGTAAATCATTAGGTTCAAAATCTCCGTTAAATGCAGCTAACGCAACATTGGATGCTTTACAGGCTTTAAAACCGTTTGATGTTGTTGCAAAAAGACGCGGTTTATCATTAAAAGACATGCTTAATTAAGAGGAACTGATACAATGACTGATAAAAAAAGAATAAAAATTACGTTGGTAAAAAGTTTAATCGGCTCAACCGAAAAACAAAGAAGAGTTGTTAGAGCGTTAGGCTTGAAAAAATTAAACGATACGGTAGAACACGATAATTCCGCCGTAATTATGGGTATGGTAAATGCTGTTCCGCATTTATTGAAAGTTGCCGAGTAGTAATCTTGGACTGATAAGAAAGGTATTTAAAATGACAGACAGAATAAAAATAGAAGATTTAAGACCTGCACAAGGTTCAACAGGTAAAATTAAAAGAGTCGGCAGAGGCAGATCATCAGGCATGGGTAAAACATCTTGCCGTGGTAACAACGGTGAAGGACAAAGAGCAGGCAGAAGCTCCAAAAGAGGTTTTGAAGGCGGACAAATGCCGGGTTACAGACAAATGCCCAAATTAAAAGGATTTAAAAACTTTAATGCAATCCCGACCGCAGCAATCAATGTAAGCGAATTGGCTAATGTTAAAGCTGAAGAAATTACATTAGAATCTTTACAGGCAGAAGGTAAAGTTTCAGGAAACGCATCATTACTCAGAATATTGGGTAACGGTGAAATAGATAAAGCCGTTAACGTAAAAGCTCATTATTTTACGGAATCGGCAAAAGAAAAAATTGAAAAAGCAGGCGGAAAGGCTCAGTTAGTATAATGCAACAATTTACCCCAAATCAGCAAAATTTGCAGGCAATGTTGTCCAACTTAAATATATCGGGTTTAAAAAACAAAATATTATTTACGTTGGCAATGTTGGTTGTTTTCAGATTTTGTGCACAGGTTCCGTTGTTCGGAATTAATGCCGAAAGTTTTGCAAATTTGGCTGCAAGCAATAATTTGATAGGTTTTTTGGATATGTTTTCCGGCGGTGCACTGGGTAATGTTTCAATTATCGCACTCGGAATCGGTCCTTATATTACCTCTTCAATTATTATGCAATTATTGGCGGTTGTAATTCCGCATTTGGAACAATTACAAAAAGAAGAAGGTGAAGCCGGAAGAAGAAAGATTATGCAATATACGAGAATTTTCACAATCGTTATTGCAGCGGTTCAGGCATTAGTGTTTGTTATGTATCTTTTGAAAACGGCAAGAAGTGCAATAAGCCCCGATGTAAATCTTGTATGTTTTGCCGTCGGTTCAATTTTAATATTGACGGCGGGTTCGGCTTTTACAATGTGGCTTGCCGAATTAATGACGGAAAGAGGAATAGGAAACGGTGCTTCAATGTTAATATTTTGCGGTATTATTTCCAAAATTCCTTTTTATGTGTCGTTAACCGGCGAATTGGTTTCAAAAAATTCATCTTTACAACCCGGTTTACTTTTATTGTTGCTGATTTTCTTCGCAACAATGATATTTATCGTTGTTATGCATGAAGCGGCAAGAAAAGTAATTATCGTAAATCCGAGAAGACAAGTCGGAAACAAAGTTTATGGCGGAACAAATACTTTTATTCCTTTTAAATTAAATCCCGGCGGTGTTATGCCGATAATATTCGCAATTGCAATATTATTGTTCCCTACAACAATTTTAGGATTGGTCGGACAGGCTAACATTGAAAATGAATCGTTAAGAAATATCTTAATACAGGTATCTAATTTCTTAAGCCCTTCGAGATTTACGTATAATGCCGTGTATTTCTTATTAATTGTCGGTTTATCTTTCTTTTACGCTTCAATTATTCCTAATTTACAGCCGAAAGAAATTGCAATTAATTTGAAAAAATACGGTTCATCAATACCCGGTATAAAACCGGGAAGACCCACTCAGGAGGCATTGGATAATATATTGTCAAAAACTATATTCATCGGTGCTTTCGGACTTGGTATCATAGCATTGGTTCCTTCGTTGGCTTGTAATATTACCAATATTTCGACTTTACAGGGAATTGGTGCAACATCTTTGATAATTATGGTAGGGGTTGCCCTTGAATTTATTAATCAGGTAAGAACAAACCTTTTACCGAAAAATTATGAAAGTTTTTTGAGAAAGTAATTTTTCATCAAATAGAAGAAGGAGTTAAGCGACTCCTTCTTTTTTTATGCCCAAAATAAAAATTTTATTTTTTTTGATGTGATATAATATAAACGAAGAACAGTAAATAAAGGTTTAAAATTATGAAACAGGAATTTATTTTTATCGGACCTCCGGGAAGCGGAAAAGGTACACAAACAAAAATGTTATCAAAAGAATTTAATTTACCGCATATTGATACGGGTTCTTTGTTACGTGAAGAAATTGCAAAAAAATCCGAAAACGGAAAACTTGCCGACAGCTTCATGTCAAAAGGACAATTGGTACCGACGGAACTTGTTTCAAAAATTATAAAAAACAGATTGTTAATGCCTGATTGCGACAACGGATTTATTTTGGACGGATATCCGAGAAGTTTGGAACAGGCTTATGCACTTGATGAAATATTAAAAGAAGTAAATGCAGGAACGGATGTTACTCTGAAAGTATTTTATTTTGATGTGGATAAAAATTTGTTGGTTGAAAGACTTGTAAACAGACGTTCATGCTCAAAATGCGGAGCAATTTACAACTTAAAAACGATGAAACTTACAAATGAAAAAATTTGTGAAAAATGCGGCGGTGAACTGACAAGAAGAGATGATGACACCGAAGAAGTTGCATTAAAGAGATTTGATACATATTTTACTCAAACCGAACCGTTAATTGACATGTACAAAAAAAGAGGTATGTTGGTTAAAATTGATGCGTCTTTGGATATTGACACAATTTACAAAAATTTAAGAGAGGCTGCATTATAAAATGTCAATTCACAGAAAATCTAAATTTGAAGTAAATTTGATGAAACAAGCCGGCAATATTGTCGCACTGGTACATGCTGCAATGAAAGAAGCAGTCAGAGAAGGTATAACTACTTTTGAATTGGATGAAATTGCACATAAAATCATAAAGCAAAATAAAGCGGAACCTACATTTTTAGGTTATCACGGCTTTCCGGCTACGATTTGTGCTTCCGTAAACGAACAGGTTGTTCACGGTTTCCCGTTAAAAGAAACAGTGCTAAAAAGCGGCGATATCATAAGTATAGATGTCGGTGCAACTTTCAAAGGTTTTGTCGGTGACAGTGCGTGGACTTATGCTGTCGGTGAAATTTCCGATGATAAAAAAATACTTTTGAAAGCAACCGAAGAATCTTTATTCGCAGGCTTGGAGTTTATGAAGTCAGGTTGTAAATTGGAACAGGTTGCAGGTGCTGTTGAAGATGTTGCCAAAAATTATAATCTCGGAATAGTAAGACAATATGGCGGACACGGAGTAGGACGTGAAATGCATGAAGATCCGTTTGTATTTAATTACAGAACAAATTGCCCGTTAACACTTCAAAAAGGCATGACAATAGCTATTGAACCGATGTTAAATCTCGGTTGTGATGATGTGGAAGTATTGGAGGACGGTTGGACGGTCGTAACAAAAGACCGCAAGGCTTCCGCACATTTTGAACATACCGTTTGCGTTACCGATGACGGCCCCGAAATATTAACAAAATTACTGTAAAGGATTATATTATGATAGAAATGAAAGTAATGGGAATTGCCATAGATACGGCAACCGGCTCACCGATAATAGTCTTAAATGACCTTGAAAACAGGAAAGCATTACCGATATGGATTGGTTCTGCGGAGGCAAGTGCCATTATCAGAAAAATTGAAAATATTAATGTTTTAAGACCGATGACACATGATTTAATCACGGATATTGTCGAAAAAACAGGTTATATTGTTGACAGAATTGAAATCAATGATGTTGAAAAAGATACGTATTTTTCAACGATTTTCTTAAAAAATGAAAACGGTGAAATTGAAATAGATTCAAGACCTTCCGATGCAATTGCGGTTGCCATAAGAGTTGATGCTCCAATTTTTGTTTCAACAAAAGTTTTGGCTGACGGTTGTGTTTCTTGTGATAATGAAAAAGACGAAGAAGAATCTCAGGAATTTAAAAATTTCATCAAGAATATTAAACCTTCCGATTTTGAAAAAATGTTGAAAGACAACAGAGAATCAGACCAATAACAATATATAAAGAATTAGAAACGGCAGTATATCTGCCGTTTTTTTAATATAAAATATTTCTGTTAAAACTGTGGAAAAATCAGTTTAAGAAAATTTAATATAAATATACCTTTTTGAAAAATTGTCGTATAATATTTTTTATAATATTGATTTAATGAAAGGATTATATATGCAAAAAATTACAAAAGATATGGGTTTAATAGAAATTGTACAAGCATACCCGGAAACAATAGAAGTATTCCAAAGATACGGATTGGGTTGTATCGGTTGTGCCGCAGCACGTTTTGAAAATTTGGAAGCAGGTGCAAAAGTTCACGGTATTGACCCCGATAAAATGGTTGAAGATCTTAATGCTGCCATAAAATAGTATTAATAATAAATAAAACATAACTTTTTGTGCCCGAATAAATATCAACGTGACATTTTGTTATGTTTTTATTATTATTTTATTATTGATACAATTCAGACGGTAAGGAGATATAAAATGGAAGTAATTCTAAAAAAAGATGTACAAAATATCGGTGAAGCCGGTGACATCGTAAATGTAAAAGACGGTTATGCAAGAAACTTCTTGTTCCCGCAAAGCTTAGCGGAATTAGCAACAAAAGGTGCAAAAGAAAACAGAGAAAAAAATATTGAAAGAATAAAAATCAAACAAGAAAAATTACATGCAGAAGCATTGGAAACCGCAAAAAAACTTGAAGAAGTCGGTGTAATCGAATTATCCGCAAAAGCAGGCGAAAGCGGTAAATTATTCGGTGCTATCACTACAAAGAGATTGGCAGAAGAATTAAAAGCTCTTACGGGTATCGAAATTGACAGAAAAACAGTTTCTTTGGACTTCCCCATTAATAAATTGGGCAAATTTAACATGAACATCAAATTAACTTCAAAAGTAAAAGTTACATTGGGTGTTAATGTAAGTGCTTCGGAAGTTTTAAAAGAAGAAGTTGTTGAAACGGTTGAAGAAAACGCATAAGGAAATAGAAATGAAATTAGTACAAAATCGACGCTTTTTAATATTTGAAGGCTTTGCGAGAATATCGCAGTGATTTTGTATTAAATAAAAACAAAATTAAAAGCCTTCTTTTCGGAAGGCTTTTTTATTTTTGATAGCAATTATTTTTAATTAGAAACGTTTATAAAATAGAAGGAGAAAGTATGAATTTAATACGACGACATACTGCAAATAAAAAAGCGAATGCCCCTTTTATCAAATTAAGAAATTTAATTTGGGGCTTGTAATAGCAGTATAGGAAAAGGATTAATAATGACAATACAAGGTATATCAACAAAAGTAATTTCCACATTGGGAAATAAAGAATCACTTTTACCGATAATGGTAAAAGACGGAGTAGACAGTTTAAGCATTACCGCAAAAGGTTTTAAATCCGGCGGTGTTGTAGAAGGCGTAGATAGAGGCATTGACGAGTTCGGAACGCAGGCAATTTGGATTGGCGGTATTCCGTTTTATAAATTTTTAATTGACAAAACTCTTTATAAAGTTGCAAAAATAAATCCGGGAGTGGATTACAGAGTTATCCAAAACAAAGATTATGCACAATGGGCATTAAACAATGCATCAGGGAAAATGGATAAAAGCAAAATTGATACGTTAGCCGAAAAAGTCGTATCAAAAATCAAAAAAGGTGCGGTAAAAAATACTTCACAAAACGTGAAAGATGCTATAAGCGATTGTTTGGTAAATAACGGAACAAAAACAAGAAATTTAACCGTAGCAAAGTTTGCATTATCAACGTTATTAACGCTTGGCACTTATTTCGGTTTGACAAAATTAAAACATAAAAATACAAAAAATAACGTCTTAAAGAAAATGAATGATGAAACGTTGAATGCAAAGCAACCGACGAATAAGCAAAATTATTCTTTTAAACAGGGTTCAAATTTGTTTGACGAAATTGATATAAGAAATAAATCATCAAAAAATAATCCTTCATTTAAAGGGAAATTCAATCAATTGGCAAACGCATTGGTGTTTAATCCCGTTCACAACATGAAAATAATTGATGCCGGAATTACAACCGAAAGGCTTGCAGGTTCAAGAAACAAAGTCGAACTTGCGGAACATGGAATAAAAGAAGGGTTCTTTTTGTTCTTCCTTTACGGTTTTGGACCGATAATCGAAAAGGGTATAAATTGGGCTGCCGATAAAAAATTAAATAAGCCGATTGATTTAAAAATTGATGTATTGATGGATAAGAATTTTGAAAATGCCTTATCCTCTGGAAAAATTCTTGCAGATTTGGCAAAATTACCTCAAAAGTCGGCTTCGCTTACCGAAAAACTTAATTTTATTAAAAATAATCCCGATAATATACTTGTTCAATCAGCAAAAAAATCCGACATTGTTTCAACATTGAAAAATACGGATATTATTGATACTTCTAAATTTATAGATGTCGATAAAGTTGATGAATTGGCTCAACAACTGAAAAATATTGATTTGAAATTTAAAAATTCTAATCAAAACATCAGTGAGTTTTTAAATAAAACAAAAGCATTGAAAATTGCTTCCGTAACGGCTAATATTGCAATTTCATGTTTCTTCCTCGGTTATATAATTCCGAATTCTATTTATAAATACAGAGAATGGAAAACAGGTTCGACAAATTTCCATGTTGAACAGGACATAAGAAACGATAAAAATAAGGGCGTTCGGTAATGAATTGCCCTTTTATTTTTGCTTTTCGTGTGCTAAAATAATGCACGAGAGGGATATATTTTGAAATATAAAAGTTGTTATTGGATTGAAACGGGTATAAATTTTGATATAGATTCTTATAAGGTTTGTTGTCTTTACAGTGCAAAAGGCGGCGGAAATACCATAATACAGGATAATTATAAGGGTGAACCCGTTGATTGGGATAAAGTTTTTGAATTTAAAAAAATGATGAAGGATATGCACAAGCGTGGCGAAACGTATCCGAAATGCGAAGGTTGTATTTTCCTTGAAGAAAAAGACTGGGATGACAATCATTCAAAAATAAGCATGATTAATTTGGATTATTGGACAAAATGCAATTCAAAATGCTCGTATTGTCATACAATGCTTGATAAAGACAGATATAACAAATTTAAAAATTACAACTTTTTACCCATCTTAAAAGACATGTTAAAACGAGATTTGCTCAGACCAAACGGGCATGTAAGTTTTGGAGGCGGTGAAGTTACGCTTTTGAAGGAATTTGATAAGTTATTAAATATTTTTATGGATTTCGGTTTTCCTTTAACACGTATTCATTCATCCTGCATAAAATACAGCCGTGCAATCGAAAAAGGTTTAAAGAACGGTTGCGTAGACCTGATTGTATCCGTTGACGCAGGTTCAAAAGCCATGCACAGGAAAATAAAACAGGTTGATTCTTATAACAAAGTTTGGAAAAATTTAAAAAGATATGCTTCGCACCAAAAAGACCCGAATGCGGTAAAAGTCAAATATATTGTTATCCCGGGAGAAAATGACTTTAAAGAGGAAATGGACATCTGGTTAAAAAAAGCAAAAGAAAACGGCATAAATTGTGTTCTTCACGAAATCGAATCAAAATGGTTTTATGCAAGACGTGATAATGTTCCGGATGAAATTATAGAATTATTTGATTACGCACGAGAAAAGGCAGAATCAATGGGTTTGAGATATGAATTATATGAAAGAGCCGAACACATGATGAAATACAGACACGATAATGAGGAAAAATGCAATGAGTGAGTTTACAAGTTGTCATTGGCTTTTGCATGGTTTAAGTTTTGAAAACGACCATATTGAAATGTGTTGTTTGTGTTGTCATAAGGGTGGCGGTCGGCTTTATATCAAAGAAAACTACGACGGTAAAGATTTAACTTGGGACGATATCTTTAAATTAAAAGAAAAATTCATTACCGACAATAAAAACGGAATTATCGACCCGAGGTGCGAAGGTTGCTTTAATCTTGTACATAAGAATTGGGATGAAGATAAAAAATATATAAATTATCTTCATTTTAATCATTGGACTCATTGCAACAGTGATTGCATTTATTGTTATACATCTTGGGATAAGAAAAATTATCAAAAAAAATCTCATTACAGAGTAATGCCTATGTTAAAAGAGCTTTTCAAAAGAAAATTGTTTGCAAATGAAGGCGAAGTCACTTTTGCCGGCGGTGAACCGACTATTTTAAACGAATTTGAAGATATTATTAATTTATTGCTAAAAAATAAAGTTAACAGAATTACCGTTCACACATCAGGTATAAAATATTCAAAAGCGATTGAAAAAGGTATAAAACAAGGTTGCGTGAATGTATGTTTGTCGGCAGATGCAGGAACGAGCGAAACTTTTAAACGAATTAAAAGAGTTGATAAATTTGATAAATTTTGGCAGAATGTTGAAAAATATGCAAGCGTGCAAACTCCCGAAAATAATCTTTTGGTTGAAACAAAATTTATTCTTATTCCCGGGGTAAATACAAATAAGCATGAAATTGAAAAATGGTTAAGCTTGTCTATTGCCACAGGAGTGAAATCAATTGTAGTTGATATTGAAAATGATTTCTGTCGTGATTTAAGGGCAAAGAACGAGCCCAAACCGCAATATTTGGTAGATTTGGCAAATTATATAATTCAAAGGGCAAGAGAACTTGATTTAAACTTGGTTGATTATAATAATTTCAGATATATCGCAATGGAAAATAATTTAATGTAAGGATAAATTATGGAAGCGTTTGAAAGTTGCAGTTATATAGAACATGGCATGGTTTTAGACCATTGTAACCGAATACGGTTTTGTAATAATTTTAACCCGAGACATGGCGGGCGTCCCGTTATTTATGAGAATTACCACGGTGAAAAAATTGATTGGGCAGACTTTTTCAGAATTAAAAGGGAACTGAGGCAAAAATACCGAGAAGGCTCTTGCCCTGATATGTGCCGTGATTGCGTTAATACCGCTCATAAAAATTGGGATGATGATGATTATATAGATTATTTGCTTTTGACGCCTTGGGTTCCTTGTAATTCAAATTGCATATATTGTTCCGCACCGAGGGATAAATATGTTCTGGAGAATACGAAGGTGTATAAAGTTCTTCCGTTAGTAAAGGACATGATAAAAAATAAGGTTTTAAAGAAATCGGGAACAATTGATTTTGCCGGCGGAGAACCGACTATATATAGGGAATTTGAAGCACTGTTAAACGAGTTTGTAAAAAATGACTTTGAAAAAATTATTATTCATACAAACGCAATAAAGAAAAGTAACTCAATTATTAAGGCATTAAAAAAAGGTTGTGCAAGAGTTCTTGTATCTGTTGACGCAGGTTCAAAGGAAATTCACCGTAAAGTTAAACAGGTAAATTCTTATGAGTCCGTTTGGAAAAATTTAAAAGAATATGCAAAACAGCAACCGCAGGGGGCTGATTTTGTAAAAGCGAAATATATTATAGTCCCGGGATTGAATGACAGTGAAGAAGAAATAACGCTTTGGCTTGAAAAATGTAAATCAATAAATATAAAAAGTGTTGTTTTAAACCTTGATTTTAACTGGATTATGGAAAATGTGGACAGTGACTTAATGCCAATATATAATCTTATGAAATTTACGCTTGATAAAGCGTGGCAACTCGGAATGAAGTGCGAGTTGTACGGACAGATTTTTCAGGTTAAATGTGAGGTAGAAAAATCACGTGAAGAAAACATCGCCGGTTTTAACTGATACATATTAATATTTATAAAACACTTTTTTAAAAAATTTGGTTTTATTAGTTAATTTTATTGCAGTTTTACGCAAAAAGATGTTTACATTTAATATGTAAACTTTTATAACAATATTAATCACTCGGGCTATTTTGTGCGGGTGGTTTGGCGGAATACAATGTAATTATTGAATTTTGGCATTGGCAGTATATTAGCCGGTCGGCTAATTTTTCAAAAAAACTTCATTTTTGTGC
>CAZHCP010000003.1:2306-42296 GCA_964531015.1 uncultured Muribaculaceae bacterium | reverse complement strand
TCTGAAAAATTTTCCTCTCGGTGCTAATTATTATTTAATAGCACAAAATATATAAATCAATTTTTCTTTTCGGTTTTACTTTTATAGAAATCGGCGAAAGATGTTGCAATCAAAGGAACCGTTACTCTCTTTGCAAGCATTGTTGTGCAAATTAATGACATCAGGTGATTAAATGCGAGTTTTGAATTTCGTTTTTTTATATCAAAGACTTTTTTTATTTCGTCGGGAATTGCTTGCGGAATTTTACTTATTACATTTTGTTCGATTTTTTTATAATTTTCGTTTGAAAATTTTGTAGCAAAAATTTTGTCAAAAACTTTATCAAACGCATTATTTTTAGTAAGCACCATATATGTTAATATTTGAACACCAATCATTAATAATCCGTTTGCCAAATCCAGCCCCGTCAAGAATTTTCGTTTATCTTCCGGAATTGATTTGTTTTTCTCGTTTTGTCGAACATACACAAAACAACCGTAACCGTCTTTTGCCGCTATTGAGGCAACGCTTAACCCCGTTATAAATTTTTCGTTTTTATTGCGATAATTTTTACAAATTTTTTCCATAAAATTTGAATTTGCGAATTTTTTTATCGGTTCTTTTATTATATGTTTTGATATGTTACCTGAATTTATATGCATTTTATTCGTTTCTCAAATTCTTCCAATGTTTCCGTTTTCGGGCTTATTATTTTATTTTTCTGATTATTTGCATTCTCTAATTTCGGGAAAAATCTTTTTATAAACGGAGGGAATATTTTATTTAAAATCATACACGAAAGAGGTATTGTTATAAAAGCAACCCCGAGCGGTAATATTCTTTTTAATGCCGCAACATTTTCGGGATGATTTTTTGTAAATTTTTCACCCAAGTCACCGGAATTTATCATTTTATCAATATATTTATCCAACGGAATGACTACTCCGCATTGAACAATCACCGAAATTACAGCCATCATTGTTTGTCTTATTGCCGAATATGATTTTGTTTTTTCATCGGTTTTGGAAAGCGGATTGTTTTTTATTACAATCGGGGCAACAATTCCCGTGCCGATTGCATTCAAAACAATATCCTGTTTTTCACCCATCATTGTTTTATACTTATCCAAAAATTTCACACCACGCCCCAACGAGTTCAAAACTTCTTTCTCCGTTTGAACATTCAAATTTTGACGTATGTGCGGTATTCTTCCAATCGATGGCATATTCTATTCGTTATTGTTCATTAATTGCCATTAATAAACTTGCATAAATATTGTTTATATCCGGTCCGTTTATGTTCGGCAAATCTATATTATATCTTTTTACGCCGGGTTTAAACGGTTGAATAAATGAACAATGTCCCAAATCAATAATTATTTCTTTTCCTTCTTTGTTTGTCAACGAATTTTTCAATGCCGTATCATTCAAATATATTCCGAATTTTGACAAATCATCATATTTTGCGTTCATGTCGTCGATAGAAACATATTCTTCATCCATTAAATCATTTTGGAATTTATCTTTATTGATATCTTCAACAAATTCATAAACGGAACTGTGTGTTTCATGGTCATACAGATATAAATGCGGTACGGATTTACAACCGTTCAATTCCAAATATCTGTTAACACAGGAATTTACAAAAATCGAATCGGCAGACAAACATTTGTTTTTGCGTATTGTACGCTTTTCATAGTTTGATAACATTCTGCCGTCAACCGTTTCAACATCTTCAATGTTCGTTCTGTCGAATTTCAAAATATATTTTTTATCGTCAAAAGTCAAAGTATATACGAATTTATCGTTTAAATCTCCGCCTTTTAATCTTTTTACACGGCAATTTCGATTATTTATATTTATTGACATATCATGAATATTTTGAGTTTTTAATTTGTTAATTAAATTTCTGTATTCGACAATATTTGAAAATTCCTGCGGTAATTCACCGATTTTAAACGAATATTCACGTTCTCTGTCACAATAATTATAAAATTCTGAAAGTTTTTGTTCGTCGGATATTTTTCTGTTCTCATTATCCAAAAACCAAGCTTTTTCTTCCAATTTCCAAGGCGTCCAGTTCGGTTGGTGTTTTAAGAGTTCATCAAGTGATTTTGCATTGGAATAAAATTCATCCATATATTTTTCATACTCACCGTAATATCCCTGTAAATCGCAATACCATTTAACAACATTTTTCAAACCGTACGTATCCGTCAAATTTTTCATTATTGTTGCATTATTTTGGTTTGAAACAAGGTTTTTAACCAATTCACGGCTTGCATTTTTATTTTTTGTCAAATCATAAATGTTTTTTTCCGTTCCTAAAACACGATAGGAAGAATTATTATTTGTTTCTTTCGGTTTTTGAGCATATACCGCAGCATTTCCCGAAAGTTTATCAATACCGTATTTTTCTTTAAATAATTTCAATTTTTCTTTTGCTTCTTGCGAATAACATATTATTCCGTCATCATCAATTAAATTTTTAACGGAGTTAACCAATTCGGAAGGGAAACCCGAAATATTTTCATCGCTTATTTTTTTTACGACTTTTATGTAATCTTCAATTGTGCCGACATTATAACTTTTTGCGGAATTACCGTTTTTATCTTCCGCTTTTATAACTTTGAAGGATAAATTTTCACCTTTTGAATTTTTAAGTAATTTAGGATAACCGTAATCATTTGTCAGGTTTTCAATTTTCAAATCTTTTGATTTTAAATCATCAGGGTATTTATAACTTAAATTTTCATTTTGTTTATTCAGAAAATTATACATTAATCCGATAAATTCAACGAAATCGGCATTTCCGTCTTTATCCGCATAATTTTTCAATAATGATAAAACTTCGGGACTTACAATCGTAATATTCGAACTTGCATATATATCTTCTCCGACTTTTTTGTCATTAATATCACGCAAAGGAGTGTCTGAGGTTATTTTGCCGTACAGGTTTGTAACATTGTTATTCCCGTCAAACACAACAGGTGCTTTGCCGGCATAATCATCGTTATCGACTTTATTTACAACCATTGCAATACCGGCAGTATCATCCAGTTCAAAATCATAAAGAACCTTTGCCAAATCAATATTTGTAAAATGCCCGCCCGATACAACAACCAACGGTTTATTATCGGGGATTTTTCCTTCTTTTAAGGCTTGAATGAGCAAGCCCGCACTTCCGGCATTTTTTTTGTTGTTATTTGTATAATATTCGGCATTATTTGTTTCGGGTAAGATTGAAACCGTATCCAAAATTCCGTTTTCAAGCAATGTAACACCCGCCCCCGGCATTTTTACAGTATCGGTATTGCCAAAATCCGACAAAATTTTGAGTTCCCCGTTTTCTCTGTTCGGAAGTCCGATAATCGAATATTCGTTTTTTAATTTATCCGAATAGTTGCTTTTTTGAATTTGCGAATTTTTATCGTTCAGATAATAATTTTTAACGGTATTTGCGGTTAAAGCGGAGTATGAATCGGAAGCAATCAAAAATTTATTTGCACCGAAAGAGATGTTTCCGGTTACGTTTTGTGGCATTTTTGAATAATTTATATTCAAATTTTTACCTTCCAACTTGGAACCTTTTGTTAATAAAATCGTTATTCCGAGTTCATCATCATTAACTTCAATTACGGGCTGAAATTCACCCATTTGAACATTAATCTTCGGTTGCGGAACATCCTTGTTAAAATTTATGATTCCCGCCTGATTGTCAGATTTTGACTTTATTGCAATTGTATTTTCATTTTTTCGGCTTATATTCGTAGCAAAAAAATTTTGTTCAATGTTTAAAGGATTTGAAGAAACGGACTTTTCATTCTTTATTGATAAAATGTTTTCTTCAACAACCTTGTCAGGTGTATAAGTTGTTTTACTTTTGAAGGAATGTTTAGTTTTTGTATGTATTAATGATATCGGTAAAATGTTCATATTTATCTCCTAAAATATTTTGTAACTTATATTTATTAACCGTTTCTTGCGGAATAACGGTATGTTTATTAAAGATTGAAGGTGCATGTGTATCCGTTCCGCCTGCGTAATACAACTTCAAAAGCGGATTATCCGCTATATCTTTTTTCATAAAATCAATCCAATCCTGCCCCATTGAAGATTTATAAGATTGATAATTTACTTCCGCAGCACAAAACAGTTCTTTTCCCTTTTGTTTTAAGTCATTGAAAACTTCAAAAACCAAATTTTTATTTCCGTTTTGCGTTCCCAACCGTAATTTTCTTGCTGCCGAGATATTATCACCGTTCGGACTGTTTAAATTTATTTGTGCAGGGTGTGCCATACCGAAAAATCCTTCTTTTTTAGATTTCACGGCATTAAAAACATCTTCGGGAATAATGCAATAACCTTTTTTATCGGATATTGTCGGCAAACCTTCTTTAATACGGTCTTTAATATATGTTTGAAGGCTTGAATAATCGGTATTGAAAACATTTTCAAATTTTTGATTGTTTGAAGAATTAAGAATACCTCGTTGTTCCAATATCGGTTTTAAACATTTATTTTTAATAAAGCTTGTTATATCGGCATTACCGCCGGCATTTACGCTTAAATAATAGTTTGGAGCAATCGTTGAGAATATCTCGTTAATGTTCAGTTTGGGCGATGTTTCGGGGATTAACTCCGTATTAATCTTATTAACATAATCGGTTAATTTAATTTTAAATTCGGCATAATCACCTGCCAAATAAAGAACTCCGTTTGTTTTAACATTTTTTATATTTGCGTGAAAACTTTTCGCTTCGTTTAAATTAATGCCGTATCCGCCGTATTTATTGCTGATTTTGGATAACAAAGTTTCAATCGTTTGCCTGCGTGAATTTTCAAGATTATTCAACAACTGATTTAATTTTTCGTTAAAAGGGTTTAAAGAGTAACCTATCAATTCAAAATCAACCGGTCTGATTACATTTTCGGGATTAAGGTGAGATACGCTTATTTCCCCACCCAAAACAACTTTTAAATTTTTATACTTTTGCGGATTTTTTGAAATTATTTTGACCGCTTCTTTTGCGGAAGCAAGAGTATCATGGTCGGTAATTGCAATTGTAAACGGAGGTTTTAAATCTTTTTTCGTATTCGCTGCAACTCTGTTCGCCCATTTTGTTGCCTGTTCCAATAATTCTTCCGCCGTTAATATCCCGTCGGATGCCGTTGTGTGATTATGCAAGCTCACCCTGAACGTGTGATTTGCAACCCCTTCATAATTTTTACCGATTTGGAAATCCTGCGGGGTAAAAGTTTTCAGCAAATTTTCCATTTGCGAACTTCCGACTATCGAACATAATTTATATTCTTCTTTGGGTTTTAAACCGATTTCCCTTGCCAAAGTTGCATAATATTCTTTATCATCCGGAAACTCGTTGATTATTTTTTTATATACATCTTTTAATTGTTTAACATTATTTGATTTTTTAATAATCAAACCTGAGGCACAGGCAATCGCACAAAATGCGGTAATACCCGCAATTATATAAGGTAACTTTCCTTTTGTTCCGGTTGAATTTTGATTGGAACTTTTCTCTTGCATGCCGGAAGATTTCGAAGAACAATAGAAATCCGTTGACATCGGGAATTTGTTAAACTCCGCAAAAACACCGCTTCCATATATCGAATTGTTTAACATTGACGAATATACGGAATTATTTTTAAAACTCCCGCAACTGTTATAATTTCTGCTTTGATTATTCGTATTTGCTACATTCCGATTTATTTTCATAACATATAAATAACTCCCCTAAAAATATTATTTGCCGGCATGCAGAAAATAATTTATGTAATCTTAATATTTTTTATCCGAAATTTAATTGCCCGATATATTAATTATAATTTCCAATAAAAATTTAATTTAATTGTTAAAAAAAAGTTAAAAAAACGAAAGTTCCTCAAAAAAAGATTTATAACATAAGTGTTGAAAGAAACAGCTAATTTGAAAGGAGCAGATTATGAAATTTTTAGTTAGAAAAACACCGGACAATTTCCTAAGAACCGTAAACGATGAAATAAGCTCTTTATTGAACAGACATTTTGACAATTATTTCCCGCAAAGCGGATATTGGGAAGATGTTGACAAACTTTCAATGCCCGTTGAAATCTCGGATAAGGAAAAAGAATATGTTATCCGTGCCGAATTACCGGGAATAAAAAAAGAAGATTTGGACATTGATATAGAAAAGGATTTTTTGAGAATTAACGCAAAGAAAATCGATGAAACAAAAGAAGAAGATAAAAATTACAGACATTCGGAATTCAGTTACGGCGAATTTTCAAGGACAATTCAATTTTCGGAAGAAATTGATACGGAAAGAACGGAAGCAAAACTTGAACACGGTGTACTGATGATTAATGCACCGAAAATCCAAAAAGAAAAAAATCAATCAAAAAAATTAATCGTTAAATAAATTCAAATCGCATTTATTCGGTTAACTTCCCTAAACAAAAGAGCGGATTTCCTCCGCTCTTTTTCTAAATCGTATAAATAATTTTTCTTTATTCTTTAAACTCCGCTTTGCGTTGTATCAGGCATTATGTAAATCTTTAATAAATTCAATGTTTAATAAGCCAACAAACTTTTATTTTCGCAAGACGGTGCAATAAGTATTGTCTTTTTACAATTTTTATTATTTGATTTTTCCGAAGAAATTTCTCCGTATTTTTTGTCCAAATACGAAATACCGTAATTTTCTTTTCGGGCAGATTTCTTTTTTTCTCAATGTGCCTTATTTTTATTTCCATATATTCGCCCGTTGAAATCGCTTTATCGGTGAATAAACCGACAATTACTTCACCGTTTTTTCCTGCATACCTGCGGGCATGTTCAATAATATTCAAATGCCCCGGGTGTAACAAATTGGCACTTGAATTTTTTTGAAATATATGTGATATACCGCCGAAACTAAACTTAACACAACGATAAATACGGCTTCGTTCGGCTTTATTCGCCTTAATTTCAGACCTTCTCTCAAAAACAATGCTATCATAAAATTCAACAATGAAACAAATTTGTAAATTTTTTCTTTGATATACCGGCTTGCGAACAAAATTTAATAACTTATATCAAAAAAATCAAATTAAATGTTTTTCAGGACTTCGACAATTCTTTTTGAGGCAAGTCCGTCGCCATAAGGGTTTATCGCTTCCGACATTTTTTTATATTCAGCTTCATCATCAAGCAGGGTTTGTACCGTTGAAACAATTTTTTTTCTGTCCGTACCGACAAGTTTTACCGTTCCGTATTCTATTGCTTCCGGGCGTTCCGTTGTATCTCGCAAAACCAATACCGGTTTGCCCAAAGAAGGTGCTTCTTCCTGAACTCCTCCCGAATCCGTCAATATAATATGCGATTTTTTCATAAGAGTACAAAATGTTGCGTATTCAAGCGGTTTTATCAGGTGTATTCTTTCTTTTCCGTCTAACAGTTCATACACCGGTTTTTGCACGTTCGGGTTAGGATGCACCGGATAAACAACTTCTATATCCGAATTTTTTTTAACAAGTTCCAAAACCGCTTTACAGATTTCCTTTATCGGCTCACCAAAATTTTCCCTTCGATGTGAGGTCAAAAGAATTGTTTTTAAATTTTTGTTCAATTTTAATTCTTCCGGTTCTTTTTCTTTATTCTTAACCGTATATAAAAGAGCATCAATAACCGTATTTCCCGTTTTATATATATGATTTTCATCCGCATTTGCTTTTTTTAAATTTTCGCATGCCTGTTGTGTCGGAGCAAAAAAATAAGTGCATAATGAATCCGTAAATACTCTGTTTATTTCTTCGGGGAACGGATAATATTTATCAAAAGTTCGCAAGCCGGCTTCAACATGTCCGACGGGAATTTTTGCATAGAAAGCCGAAAGTGCCGCCGCCATTGAAGTTGTTGTATCTCCATGTACCAAAACAACATCCGGTTTGACTTTTTCCAAAACATCTTTTGTTTTAAGCAAAACATCACTAGTTAGCGACCACAAATTTTGGTTTTCTTTCATAATATCAAGGTCGAAATCAGGTTCTATACAAAAAAGTTCCAACACGGAATCCAACATTTGACGATGTTGAGCCGTAACGCAAACAATGCTTTGCAGAGTATCGGAATTTTTTTCTATTTCTTTGACAAGCGGAGCCATTTTTATAGCTTCGGGTCTTGTTCCGAAAATTGTTAAAACTTTAATTTTATTTTTCATAATATTTTTCTTTTTTATACGAAATCAGATACGACGGTTATATATTAACGGCATCTCTGACTTTTTTCATCACTTTTTCCGCTTCTTGTGCGGCTTTTTTGTTGCCGTCGTCGATTATGTCATAAACGGTTTTGATGTCGTTTTCGTATTCTTTTCTTTTTTCTCTTATCGGAGCGAATTTTTCGTTTATAATTCTTCCCAATTGGCGTTTACAATCCGCACAGCCTCTTTTGCCCGCAATACATTCGCATTCGACTTCTTTTGTCGTTTCTTCGCTCGCAAAAGCCTTGTAATATTTGAAGGTTACTTCGCATTTATCGGGGTGTCCGGGGTCGTCTTTTCTTGCTCTGCTTCTGTCCGTTATACATTGCATAATTTTTTTAGCCGTTATTTCTTCCGTATCCGAAATTTTAATATCATTTTGGAAGGATTTTCCCATTTTTTGACCGTCAACGCCTAACAACAGCGGAATTTGCGTTAATTTTGGCATCGGTTCGTTAAAAATATCGCATTTATAAATATTGTTAAATCTTCTTGCAATATCTCTCGTTATTTCAAGGTGTGCAAGCTGGTCTGTTCCGACCGGAACGATTTTTGCGTTTAGTGCCATTATATCCGCCGACATTAAAACCGGGTATCCCAACAAACCGTAGCTTAATTGCGGTGTATTTTCGTTTGTTTCTCCGCTTTTATTTTTCAGAATTTTTACCATGTCTTTTAACGTAGGGTCACGTTCAACCCAGTTATTCGGAGTTATCATACTCAAAAGAACATGTAATTCCGCTATTTGTAAAATTTTGGATTGAAAATATATTGTCGATTTATTCGGGTCTATACCGCAAGCAAGCCAATCAAGAACGACATCTTCTTTATCCTTTCTCAGGGTTTCGGTTTTATCGTATTTTGTTGTTAAAGCGTGCCAATCGGCAACAAAATAAAAACAATTATATTCTTCCTGCAATTTCACCCAATTTGTTATAACACCCATATAATGTCCCAAATGGAGTTTTCCCGTTGAACGCATACCGGATACCAAATTATGTTTTTCCATTGCAAACCTTTCGTTAAAATTTTACCTTCTTATTATACATAAAAAATGTTTATATTAAAATTATATCTATGGAAAAACATTCTGATACGGCAGTTAAATATTTTAAATCGGGTTATAATTGTGCCCAATCCGTTTTTCTTGCTTTTGCTCCGGAGTTCGGTTTTGACAATGAAACAGCATTAAAAATTTCTTCTTCGTTCGGAGGAGGAATGGGCAGATTGAGAGAAGTTTGCGGTGTCGTCACTGCCATGTTTGCGGTTTTGGGGCTTAAATACGGCTATACGGAAAACAATAATGACGAATTAAAAGCAAAGCATTATGCTTTAATTCAGCAGGCAGCGGAAAAATTCAAGACAAAGTGCGGTTCGATTATTTGCAGGGAACTTTTGGGGGACGAAGCAAAAAACGATAATTCGCCTGTTCCTTCAAAAAGAACCGATGAATATTATCAAACAAGACCTTGTTGCAATTTTGTCAAAGTTGCAACTGATATTCTTGATGATTATTTGTTTAATGAGGTAATTTAAACCTTATTTGTAATGTAAAGTACATTGAAAATTAAATAACGGGGGCAATCCTGTTTTCTTGAAAACTCAGCAACAACACAATTACTTCAGTTCAGCTGATAGTTTGAAAGAAAGGGGGATTGATATTTATGGAAAATTTCAATTTGAGTTTATTCTTAATTCTTTTGATTTTATACATAATAAAAAATGACACCCGCCCAAAAAGATGAGTGCCACTTCAGTCTCTAAACAGGATACGATAGCAGCAACTATCGCCCCCGATATTTATATTATGAACGATTTAAAAAAAAAATCAAGTGTAAAAAGAAATCTTTTTATGACTCGCATTCAACGGTATCAGTAATTTTTCGTCAGGCATTTCTTTTTTACAATTTTTCAAATCTCAATAATAATTTTTTCACGGGTTTCATTATTTTATCGGTTATTTTAAAACCGAAATTTTTATATAAATATTTGGAAAGCCTTGAAACCGTTTTGTGCCTTAAAAAACCGTTTTTTCTGTTTACTCTTGCAAAAATCAATTTAAAATTTTTATTATATGCCTGTTTTTGTTTGTAAACAGCGGTTTGCTTTTGGTGTGATTTCATTGTTGAATAATTCAATTCTTCATAATCCAAACCGCAGGTTCTTATTTCAACGTCGAGTTTATCATTTCTTACAATTACTATGGATTTGTCGGAAGAATTTTTTACATCGGCGTCACCGAGGGCATTTTTTACCGATATATCGGCTTCATATCCCCAAAAGTCGGAACAATGCAAGCAAGCGTTCATTGTAAAATAATTTGAACGCCATAATTTTTTCCACCCGCTGTCATTTGTGTTAATTTCAAACAAGTCCTTCTCTTTATCATAAAAATCATTATTGTTGCTTCCGTTGTTATCTTTATTTTTTATGTTTATTTGATAAGGTTCTTTATTTTGTATATTGTGCATATCGGCAAAATAATCCAAAAGACTTAAATTCGTATTGTGCGTACAGATTAACGCACAGGTTATAATTTTTATTTTCCCGTATTTCGGATGATTTTTTATAAGGTTTTTAATTCCTCGAATTACGCACGGTGTTCCTGTTATAAAATATTTTTTACCTTCTTCCAAACAACTTAAAACATAAGAAAAATCAACAGGTTGACAGGCACAGCCCGCATTTTCTTTTATTTCTTCTTCGCTTGTACTCATTCTTGCCCCGAAGTGCAATTCATTGCGTTTTGACAATAATTTTTCGACATGTATCATTGCGTTTATTTGGCGGGTTTTAAGCAAATGCAATGCTATTGTTGTAACGGCTCCGCCGGAACTGCATTTTTGTCTTTGTTCCGTGTCCTTACTCCACATCAAATAGAAATTTGCACTTTGCAAGCCGTATGTATGCGGTTCGTTTATTGATGTTATTTTCTTAGCGTCGCTTTCTATTTTTTCTTTTGTATTCGGGCAATATTTTATGCACTGTCCGCAGTTATTACATTTATTTTTGTTTATTACGGGAGTTTTTTCGTTATATTTGTTTAATTGCAAATGTATTGCTTTTGTCGGGCACACAAGTCTGCAAATTCCGCAGTTAATACAGAAATCGTTTTTTACCGTGCTTTCGTTTACCGTAATTGCCTTTTTGCCCATTTATAATACTTTCCCCGAAAATGTTTGTTATATATAAAAAGAGTGCGTGAATATTTATTTTAAAATTTCTTTGTTTTATTTTGTTTCAAAAAGTTTATTTAAAACATTCTTGCACTCTTTTTGCGTTTTTGGTTTTAATAATTTTTCTCTTTCAACATAAAATAACTTTGTTCATGCTCACATACGGGGCATTTGGCGGGTGCTTCTTTTGCAGTTACCGTATATCCGCAATTTCCGCACTCCCATAATTTTTCCGTATTTTTCTTAAAAACTTCATTGTTTAGTACGTTATTGAACAAAATTTTATATCGTTCTTCGTGCATTTTTTCAATTTGTGCAACGCTTTCAAAAAGAAATGCAATATCGTCAAAACCTTCTTCTTTTGCATCTTTTGCAAACCTTACATACATATCCGTCCATTCGTAATTTTCGGATTCAACGGCATCCTTTAAATTTTGGAGCGTATCCGCAATTTCTCCGCCGTTAAGCAGTTTAAACCATATTTTTGCGTGTTCTTTTTCGTTGTTTGCGGTTTCTTCAAAAATTTTGGCAATTTGTTCAAAACCGTCTTTTTTTGCTTTTGAAGAATAATAAGTATACTTGTTTCTTGCTTTTGATTCACCTGCGAATGCTTCTTTTAAATTTTCTTCGGTTTTCGTCCCTTTTAACTTCATTTTTCCTCCTTAGTCGATAAATCGGTACTTGATTATTGTTAAAATGGCATGGACTCCGTCTTTCCAATTGATTTTTTTACCTTCATCATGTCCTCGACCAAAGTATGAAATCGGTACTTCTTTTAATCTTGCTTTATTTTTCATCACTTTTGCGGTTATTTCCGGTTCAAAATCAAATCGGTTTGATTTTATCGTAATCCCTTGTATAAATTCCCTTTTAAAGGCTTTATAACAAGTTTCCATATCCGTTATTTTGGCATTGTATAACAGATTTGTCATCAGCGTTAAAAACATATTCGCAAGTTTATTCTTTAAAATGAAGTTTTCCGAATTATTTTTATTTTTAAATCTCGAACCGTAGACAACATCCGCTTCATCGTTTATTAACAGCGGTAATAACAAATCGTAATCATCGGGCAAATATTCAAGGTCTGCATCCTGTATTACGACAAAATCACCGGTTACGGCTTTAACGGCAGTTCTAATTCCGGCACCTTTTCCCATATTCTTTTCGTGAAAGAATACTTTATGGTCTTTGCTTAATTCTCTTAATATATCTCTTGTTCCGTCCGTTGAATAATCATCGACAAGGATTATTTCTTTTTCCAAACCGCAAAAATTTGCACGATTGACCTTCTCCAACAATAAATGCAGAGTTTCTTTTTCGTTAAATACCGGAATTATTATACTGACCTTTTTCATTATTTCTCTCTTTTTTCTATTTTTTTATGTCAAAATCATAAAATATATTGTATAATGAAATTGACGGTTTGTTAAGAGGAATTATGCAAAAAACGAATTGCAAGGGTTGGTTTAAAGAATCTGCCGAAACGGCTCATAAATTACTGAATAAGGCTTTGGATTTATATTGCATAGGCAATTATAAAGAAGCTGTCGAAAATCTTTCTTATGCACATAAAATTTTTCTTGCGTTTAAAGATATTTCAAATGTTTCTCTTTGCCTTTCTCTTAATGCTTTAATTAAGTACCTTAATAAAACGGAAAGCTATTATAAGTCTTTATTATTGCTGGAAGATTCAAGGTTTTTGGCGGAAAGTTCCTCCGATATTATTGTTTCCGCCGTTAATAAGTTTGCTTTCGGACAAATTTATTTCCACGAAAACAAATTGAACGAAGCACTTTTTTATTTAACCTCCTCTTCCGATATTTTGGAAGGTATCCCCGTTCTTCAGGCTAAATCTTATGAACTTTCGGCGCTTGTTTATTCAAAACTCCAAAATACAAAACAGGCTTATGAAATGTTTAAAAAAGCAAGTTCGGTTGCCGAAAAACATAATCTTGATATTTTGACTTCCGAAATTAAAAAATCTTCGCAGGAATTTCTTAACGATAACGTTAATTTGGATTTTGCCGTTGACAATTCTTATAGAAATAAAATCCCGCCCAAAAACGAACAAAACGTTTCCCTGCTTAATGCTTTAACCGAAATCGCTCGCAGTGTAAGTTCACAATCGGATATCGACAATCTTCTTGTTACGATTGCACAACAAACGAAAAAAGTTTTAAATGCGGACAGGTGCAGTGTTTTCCTTCTTGATAAAGAAAAACACGAATTATGGTCAAAAGTTGCGTTGGGACTGAACAGCGAAGAAATCAGATTTTCGGCGGATAAAGGTTTTGCGGGTCATGTTGTTAAAACAGGTGAAATTATCAGAATTAAAGACGCCTATAACGACAGTCGTTTTAACAAAGAAATTGATAAACACACCGGCTATAAAACATACAACCTTTTGTGTATGCCCGTTCGTAACATCAAATATGAAATTATCGGTGCGTTTCAGGTTTTAAATAAACTTGACGGTGATTTTACCGAGGCTGACGAAAATATACTTTTTGCAATCGGTACAAATGCGGGTATTGCAATTGAAAACAGTATGCTCTTTAAAGTCCAGCAAAAAATGATTGAAGAACAAAAACAATTGTTTGAAGGCTTTATTAATACGCTTGCCGCTTCAATTGATGCAAAAGATAAAATAACACTCGGTCATTCAAATCGTGTTCGTTTGTATTCCGAAATTATATGCGGGAAGTTGGAGTTAAGTACCGATATTACAAATATTGTTTCAAAAGCCGCAATGTTGCACGATATCGGCAAAATCGGCATAAGAGATTCCGTACTTCAAAAAAAAGGTGCGTTGACGGATGAAGAATATTCGCACATTAAAGAACACGTAAAATTAACTTATGATATTCTTTGTAAAACGAATATTAATTCTTCGTTCTCGGAAATAACCGAAATTGCCGCTTCTCACCATGAAAAATATGACGGAACCGGCTATTTCAGGGGTTTGAAAGCCGATAATATACCCCTCGGCGGTAGAATTTTGGCGGTTGGTGACGTTTTTGATGCCGTTACCTCCGTAAGGCACTACCGTGACAGAATGCCGATTAAAAATGCTTTAAATATCCTTCTTGAAGGAAAAAACAAACATTTTGACGGAAAAATAGTTGATGCTTTTTTTACCGTTAATTGTGATGAAATTCTTGAAATTTTGCTTATGGATTATGATGTAAAATTATCTTCAAAAGATAAAAAAATATTTTCGGGAATTTCTTTAAAACAATTTGCGGAAACGGTAAACTCCGATAATCCTTCTTCAAAAGATAAAAAAATAATTGATACTTTTAATTCTTATTACATCAGAAAAAATTGCGGGTCGCAGGCTTATGTATAAAGTTTTAATAGTGGAAGACCATGCTTTAATCAGATTCGGATTAAAAACGGCACTCGAATCAAAAAGTTTTATCGGTGAAATTTGGGAAGCCGGCAGCGGTGAAGAAGCCGTTGAACTTGTTAATGTTCATAATCCCGATGTCGTTATTATGGATTTGGGTTTGCCCTCTATGGACGGTATTCGTGCTACAAAAATAATCAAATCGATTAACGGAAACATAAAAGTTGTTATTTTAACTTCTCATAACAGTGAAAACGAAGTGTTGGACTCTGTTAATGCAGGGGCTTGTGCTTATTGTTCAAAAGACATTAACCCCGATGTTTTTGCGGATGTCATTTTATCCGTTATTCAAGGAGCCGTTTGGTTTGATTCAAAAGTTGCGGATATTATTTTAAATGCTCTTCGGCATAAAGATAATTCAAACTCCTTGAATATTGATGATGATTACAATTTGACCGACAGAGAAAAAGACGTTTTAAAATATGTTTGTGAAGGCTTAAATAACGGTGATATTTCAAAATTGCTCGATGTAAGCGTAAATACGGTTAAAGTTCACGTAAGCAATATTATTCAAAAACTCGGCGTTGAAGATAGAACTCAGGTTGTGGTTAAGGCTTTTAAATCTTTTTTAAATTGAGTTTTCGCAAAAAATATTTATAAATAACACCTTTCCGATGTATTAAATAATTACAGATATTCAGATTGCAAAAAGTTCTTTAACAAAATTTGAGGTTGTTTTTTCTCTTTTTTCACAAGACTGACGATTGTGTAAAATGTTGCGTCAATTTGCTTGAATTTATTTTCTTTGTTTTGCTTTAAGCCGATTGTCCCTTGTTTTTCATTAAACCCACCGAATAAATTATAAAAATAAACCAAACAAAATAACATAAATTTAAGATTAAGCCGAAATAAGTAAATTTCAAAGAACAGCTGTCTTGTGCAAAAATACACCAAAACAAAAATACCAAAGCCCATAATAAGTTATAAAAAATTCTTTTTATTTTAGTGTTAAAAGTTATGAATGCAAGCAGATTTATGAGCGGATAATAAATTATTCCGATAAATGTCAGTGTTCCTATCATTCCGAATAAAGGAATACCCATTGAATCCGCAGCACTGTTATATACACGTTTTTCAAGATTAATCATATAAGCGGAAACATAAGCAAAACTCCAAACCAAATAAGAAAGGTTAATCCAAAGATAAGCAAAGAGTTTTCCGTTCAAAAACTTTAATTCTTTGAATTTTTTAAATTCACTAAGCCTAAAACAAGCGGAAAAAACAAGCAAAATCACGCTCCAACCCCAAATTTGAAAAACAGGGTTATATATAATATATTGCGGATTTATCAAGTGTTTAACCGCTTCTCTGACTCCGCCCGGAGCAACGGTTTGTGCAATTTGATGAGCAAGTTCTCTGTCCGTATAGAAACCCGGCAGATTAAATTTACAACCGAATAACAAAACCAAACTTAGCAATATTGCAATTAAGCCAAAAATTATAATCGGATTTTTATAAAAATTTTTAACTTTGTTTATCATTTGAGCATTCATCAAAATTTTCCTTACATCTTTTTTTGTTGAGAAAATAACTTATTAACTCCAAACCGATTATCAAAAGTATAAAATCAAAAACAATTGCGGTTGTAAAATACGAAGATTCAACCACTCCTTGCATTCTTCCCGTAAAAACGTACATTTCAAAAGCAAAAGAATAAATACTCCCTAAAATTTCCGATAAAATATTGAAAACAATTGAAACAACTATCCCTGAAAGAATATTTGAAACAACATAACCGACAGGTATCCATAAAATGATATATACGATTTGAAAAATCGGGAATTTTAAATAAAATTGGGTTTGTTTATTTTTCATAAGTCAATATTATCATACATCCTGAAATATTACAATAATTTTAATTATTCAATGTTTACTAATCACTTAATTATACTCACACATCCAAAGTTTTAAACATTGCCAATGCTTCTTCAAGATTTGAAGTAATGTTTTTTACAAGTTCGTCGGGTGCGGGTAAATTTCCCAAATCCGCATAACTTTCATCCTTAATCCATATAATATCAAGGTTTGTTTTATCCCGTTTTATTATTTCGTCATAATTAAATTTTTTAAATCGTTCACTTTCCGTTCTTTTGAAAAAATTTCCTGCCGAATAAGCGGTTATAAAATCTTTTAAATGTTCATCGTTCAATGAGTTTGTAACCAAGGTCAGGTTTATATTTGTTCTGAAATCATATACCCATACTTCATTTGTTCTGTGACCTTCTTCCAACGGTGAAAATTTATCAAAAAATATTACATTTGCCTTAACTCCTTGTGCATAAAATATACCCGTAGGTAATCTTAAAATCGTATGCAGGTTAAAATCTTTTAAAAGTTTTTTTCTTACTTTTTCACCGGCACCGCCTTCAAATAAAACATTATCAGGAACTACAACGGCAGCATGTCCTCCGATTTTTAAAACCGTCATTATATGTTGCAAAAAATTTATCTGTTTATTTGAAGTTGTTGCCGTAAAATCATCCCTGCCGTAATCTTCTTTTTCCGTGGTTACGGAACCGTCATCAGCCAAAATTTTTGTTGCGGATTTTTTACCGAACGGAGGGTTTGTTAAAATCATGTCATATCTTGTTTCGCCTGCGGACATTAAAGAATCCCCCTGCGTTACCGGGCTTTCACCGTTCCCGATACCGTGAAGATATAAATTCATTGCACAAAGACTTACCACAAGCGGAGTTATGTCAATCCCACGGATTTTATTTTCTCTCAAATCTTTAAGTTTTTCTTTATCTTTTGTTTGTTTTTTCATGTAATCATAAGCAGCAAGCAAAAAACCGCCCGTACCGCATGCCGGGTCAAGAATTGTATCTTCAGGTTTCGGTTGCATAACTTCAACAATCGCTTTAATTAACGGTCTTGGTGTAAAATATTGTCCGGCTCCCGCTTTTGTTTCCGTTGCGTTCTTTTGAAGCAAACCTTCATATATCGCACCTTTTATGTCAACATCAAGTCCCATCCAAGTTTGTTCATCAACAAGAGAGATGAGTTTTTTTAGTTTGGCGGGTTCGGAAATTTTATTTTGAGCTTTTGAATAAATTGTACCTATAATTCCGCTTTGTTGTGAAAGATTTGTGAGGATTTCATTATATGTTTTTTCCAATTCAATTCCGGCAAGAGTTCGGAGCTTTTTCCATTGATATTCTTCGGGAATCAACGATTTTTGTTTCAGAACGCAGGTACATTCATCATCCATTTTCAAAAACAGCAAGTATGTTAATTGCGAAACGTAGTCGGTGTAGCCTACACCTCCATCACGCAATATTGTTGCATAATTCCAAACTTTTGTTATTAAATTAGATTCGTTCATTTTTCTCTCTTTCGGATTTTATTCTTTCAAGTAAAACGGAGGCGGGTTCGTCGTTTGGGTCTTGCGGAACGAGTTTGCCTTCAAATGCTTTTTTAAGAATTGATTGTTTTAATTGTTCCGCCTTTTTTAAGTTTTCCTCAACAACTTCCAAAACATTATCAGCAACCGCAAATCGTTTTTCGATTTCTTCAACAATTTTTTGTTGTTCTTCTAATGATGGGAGATTAATTTTGATTTGTTTTAAATATTCTGCCGGAACTCTTCTTTGACCTACCGCACCGGTCATATAAGATTGAGCTGTTTTTCTAAAACTTTCTCTAACTATAAAGTAAAAAATAAATACAGGTAAAATTTTATTTAAGCTTCGTAATACATGAAATTCCGTAGAACCAAAACCGAAATCATTTTTCAAATTATTAACAATACAAATTTTTCCATTTTCCATACAAGGAGTAATTTTAGCGAATAAAACATCATTATTTTTAAATTTTGTATATCCTTTTTTTACCTTAAAATATGAAACAAACTCTTGATTAAAAAAATTAACTTCCGGTTTAACAACCTGCATTGGTACAAACGAAACTATTTCTTCATCTGAAATTTTTGGAATATCTGTTTTGGGGTTTAATTCAATAATTTCATTAAAAGTCGTTTCTACCCATTCGGTAGTTTTGTACAGTTTTCCTTCAAAAGCTGATTTTAGGACAGATTGTTTATATTGTTTAATTTGTTCTTTTGCAAGTTTTAGTTTTTCAATACCCTTATCAATTTTTTCAAACTCTTCTTCTATCTTCGTCACAATCCGCTTTTGCTCGTTGAAAGGTGGTAATAATACATTTAAAGACCAAAACAAATCCGGTTTTACGTGAGGAATTCCCGTACCCTTTGTATTTTTGTTTAAAATATTATACTTTGATTTTATAAAATATTCCAAAAAGTCAACATTTATCGACGAAGTTAAACTCATTAATGTTGAACCAAGAATTCCCGATTTATAACGTCCGCAAAATCCTGCTCTTGCACCATCCCAAACTACTAAAACATTATTTTCTTTAATTAGAATACCATCATCTTTTTTTGCATACAGTTCAATAATTCCTTTTTCAAAACATTTGATGTCTACATACGGTAAATAATTTTCTTCTTGTTTATCCGACAAAATCAAGGGTTTTTTACCCTTTTTATAATTTACAATATCTTTTAATTCACACTCAACCCAACCTTGAGGAAGATTATTTTTTGTTTGAAGATTTTGTTCTTCCATCCATTACCCCACCAATGCCAATGACAAATCGTCCAGAATGTTGTCCAATTCTTCGCCAAATGCTTGTTTTGCTTTGAACACTCCGCCTTTTTCCGAGAGTGCATCTTGCATATCTTCTTCGCAAACATAAGCATTCGCCACAATATAATCTTTTATCAAGGTTAAAAGTTCAAGTTGTTCTTGCGAAAATTCAACCCCTCTTTTTATTTGACGCCCTTTCCAAAGCTCAAAACGAGAGTTTGCAACGGAGGAAAAATCCTCCAATGTTTCATCCGTTCCGATTGCAAAGCGGACAAGCTGAACAAGGTTTGTTAAGAGTTTATCGGGATTTAAAACATTCCGAACCTTATCTTTTTCAATCAGTTTATATGCCTGCCATACATTTGCAATATCCAAAGACGGTTTATTTAACGCCAATGCCGTTGAAAGCTCTTTTATCTTTTCATAAGTCAAATGTCGGGTTTTATACCGGGTATTATAAATTATGGATAAAGCATCAATTTCATCTTTATTCTTTTCTATAAAATCTTTGAAACAGGTTATTATTTCTTCTGACTTCTTCTCGCTAAAATCACTGACAACAACCTTATCCGTAGAATAAACATCTATAACAAGTTTTGATTTTGAAGCCATATCAAGAAGAATTTGTCTGAATATCGGTTCATTAAAAGGCTTTAATACCTCATCTTTCAAATTTAGTATTTCATTTTCCGATTTATTTTCAATCAAATCATAATCAATTGTATTCAAAATTTCATTTGAAATTTGAGTCAATGTTTTTCCGCCCGCATATTTCTTTATTTTCTCAATATCCGATTTTTCAAGATTAGCTTCAATTTTAGAAATTCTGCCGGCTAATGTTGACAAAGTGTCTTCATCCGTTGCACCTTGTGCAACCTGCTCCAACAATTTTTTGAAAGGAACACACTTTTTTCGCTCCAAAGGTTGTGAAACCGATTTTTGACTTTCCGTAACGCCGACAGCGTCAATCAAATAAAAATGATTTTTAACCTCCGCATTAGGCGTTACTCCTCTTAAATCCGTGGGATTAATACTTCTTACCCCTCTGCCTTTCATTTGTTCATAATACAATTGAGATTTAACATCACGCATGAATATTAAAACTTCAAGCGGTTTAATATCCGTTCCCGTGGCAATCATATCAACGGTAACGGCAATTCTGAATTGAGGGTCGGTTCTGAATGCGTTTATAACTTCCTCGGGTTTTTCTCTGCCGATATTATATGTAATTTTTTTACAAAAGTCATTCCCTTTTGCAAAAACTTCCCTTGCTATTCTGACAATTTCTTCCGCATGGTTATCATCTTTTGCAAAAATAAGAGTCTTGGGAACCCACGTCGGTTCACGCTCCGGATATAATTGTGTAAATAACGATTGTTTATAACATTCCAAAACCGTTCTTATTTGATTGGGAACAAGTACGGATCTGTCTAAATCGTTTTTTACATATATTAAATCATCCGACAGATTTTCATAAACGGTTTTGCGGGTTTTCTTATCCCTAACCGGCACGGAAAAACCCGCCTCGACTTTTCCTCCGTATTCTCCTATTTGGGTCTTTATTCTGAATATCTCGCAATCCACATTTACTTTATCGGCAATTGAACGTTCAAGCGGATATTCCGAAACTATATTTTTCCCGAAATATCCCAATGTGTATTTTGAAGGAGTCGCCGTTAATCCGACGGTAAACGAATCAAAATATTCCAAAACCTGTTGCCAATCACCGTAAATACTCCTGTGGCACTCATCAACAATTACAAAATCAAAAAATTCTATCGAAAAATGCGGATTATACACAACCTCTTTCGGTTTCCCAAGTGAACCGATTTCATAAGATGAAACTTCTTCATTTTCTTCTTTATAATCTTCTTCACCGCACAACATTGAATAAAGTCGTTGAATTGTTGTAATAACAACTTTTGCGTTTTTATCCGTCTGATTATGTTGTAAATGTTGAGTTATATAAACTTCCGAAAATTTCCTGTTCTCATCCGGCAATTTAAAATTATCAAATTCCTTTTTTGTTTGTTTCCCAAGATTGTTTCTGTCAACTAAAAACAAAATTCTTTTAGCTTTTGCATATTTTAACAACCTGTAAACAAAATTACACGCTGTAAAAGTTTTCCCCGCACCCGTCGCCATGTGGATTAAAGAACGGCGTTTATTTTGCGAAAGAGATTTTTCCAAACCTTTAATTGCTTCAATTTGACAAGCTCTTAACCCGCTTTCATTTAAAACCGGCATACTTTTTAAATTGTTTCTGAGTGTCGAAGTTTCTTGAAGAAGCTCGTATAAATATTCGGGTTTGTGAAATGCAAAAATTCGCCGTGAACAATAATTTATATCTCTTAAATCAGTAAAATAAATCTCTTGTGAATTGGATTCGTATATAAAAGGCAAAGGATTTTGCCATACTCTTGTATGCTCGGGTAAATTATACGCATACCCCGCCGATTGATTTTCAACCCCGCTTAAAGAAAGCCCTTCTTTCTTTGCCTCGATTACACCGCAAGCCCTGCCGTCAACAAACAAAAGATAATCGGCTTCCGTATTATCGGACATTAAAAATTCCCGCACCGCAACACCTAAAGCGGCATTCCTGTTAAATTCACTTCTGTCTTGGATTATCCATCCTGCCGCAATTAACAGTTTATCAATCTTTTCTCTCGCCTTTTCCTCAGGTGTCATCCGCTCTCCTTTTGTTTCACATATTATATCATATAATTTTTATTTTATAAAAATTAAGAAAAGCCTGCATAACTCAAAACTCATTAAGCATATAGCAATTTTTGTTATCATTTGCTATTTTATTCATTATTTGATTTTTTATAAAACCCGCCTTAAAATTTAATTTCTCAACGCAGAGTTTTTTATCAAAAACACCGGTCGCAAAATCAAATTTTTTTAGGCAGGTGTTTATGTGTTTTCAAAAAATAAATTTTATTTAAGTCCCTTCTCTGATGTTAGAAGGCTATGATGAGGGTTTGCTGAAAAATAAAATATCCGGAAAGTAGCAAATAAAAACAAAAAAATAAATAAACTAAATTTTATCATGTTCCTTCTCTGACGGGAGAAGGTTAGGATGAGGGTTAACTAAAAAAATATAAATACAAAACAAGAAAATATGTATTTTGGTTATATAAAAACAATATCTTGTCGGTTATTTTTTTAGTAACAAGATGTTGTAAGTACAGGTTGTTTAATTAATTTTATTTGAGGACAACAGTAAACCCTCACCCCCAGCCCCTCTCCCGCTGTAGAGGGGTGTTATTAATTTTTGCTTATTTTTTGTGTTTCTCTAAAAAAACCTGCCTAAAAATTTGATATATTTTCAGTTTCATTAAGTGAATAAACGAAACTCCGTAATTGTTGCTTATTTTGTTTTATTTATATTCGGATAATTTTGTGTAAAAAATTGCATACTACCTGCTTCAGCACCCTCTCCCGGTGGAGAGAACTTTGAAGAATATTCATAAAAATGCCAAAAATAAGCAAAAGAATTAAATAGAAATCCAAGTACGATATCAAGAGAATTAAACAGACCCGATGCAATAACCGAATATTGTCTGTTTCTAAAATGGGCAGGCAATGTTTTTATTTTGTGTCATTTTGTAATTTTTATTTAAAAATCCGTAAAAATATACGAAAGATAAAAATTATCGGGTGATTTGATTTATTTAAAAATATTATTAAATTAATAAATATGAAAAAGATATATTTATTAATAATCGGTTTTTTATTTGTTTGTGTTTCGTTTTGTAACGCCGTAACGATAGAAGGTGCCGTAACAATGACGGATAAAGTCCCGCAAGAGTTTTACGGGAATTGGCGAGTGGAATCCGTTTGTACGAAATCAACGGATAAAAAATATTTGGGAACAAAAAGCGTCGATTTTTGGGTTTTATCCCGTTCCGGTGATACAATAACATTAAGAAATCCTTTATCGGGTGCAAGAGCCGATGTCACGGTTAATGACGTTAAAGGAAAAACCGTGAAGTTTGAAAAAAGGTCTTATCACCCCGATGAAGAATCAATTGAAACTCCGATATTAACTTTACAAGGTGACAAATTTTCGGGAGCGGATAAAATATTAATTAAGACCTTAAAAAACGGTCAATTAATAAAAGAAGATTATATTGAATATCAGGTCAGAGGCAGTAAAATATCGGGAGTTGATATTTCGGGTATTTTCGGTTTCTGAAATTGAGAGCGAGGAGTGTATATGGAAAATAAAACGGAATTGAATTTTGATGTAATAATATTAGGGTCGGGGCCGGCAGGGTTTTCGGCGGGAATTTATGCCGCAAGAGGTAATTTGAAAACGGCAATTCTGGATATAAATATGTTTGGCGGACAACCTTCAAATTATTTGGAATTGGAAAATTATCCGGGGTTTTCTTCAATCGGCGGATTTGAATTAATGGAAAAATTTGAAGAACATGTCGATAAATTCGGAGTTGAAAAATATCCGATGATTGAAATTGAAAAAATTGATTTGACGAAGGAAATAAAAGAAATACATACGTTAGAAAATGTATTTAAGGCAAAGGCGGTTATAATCGCAACGGGAGCGTGTGCAAAAAAATTAAACATAAAAGGCGAAAAAGAATATACGGGAAGAGGCGTGAGCTATTGTGCCGTGTGTGACGGTGCTTTTTATAAAGATAAAACCGTTACGATTATAGGCGGAGGAAATTCCGCAATTGAAGAAGGAATTTATTTGACCAAATTTGCAAAAAAAGTTTATATAGTTCACAGACGTAACGAATTAAGAGCTGATAAATTAATTCAACAAAGAGCTTTCGAAAATCCTAAAATCGAATTTATTTTTAATAAAATTCCTTTGGAAATAAACGGTTCTGCTACGGTTGAGAATATATTGCTTGAAGATGTCGAAACAAAAGAAACTCTTGAACTTAAAACGGACGGAGTATTTCCTTATATCGGTTTTGCACCGAATATTGAAGGTTTTAACGGTCAATTGAAACAAAATTCGCAAGGGTTTATAGAAACGGATGTTAATATGCAAACTTCGATTGAAGGAGTTTATGCTGCGGGAGATGTGAGAAATACGCCGTTAAGACAAGTTATTACGGCGGCAGCCGATGGGGCTGTTGCAGCTTGTGCAGCCGTTAAATATATTGAAAAAATTTCGCAGGGTGTTCATTTACATATATAACAATTATGCTATTGTTGGTTTATTGAAATAGAACCTATACACGAAGAAAAAATTTTAATAATGAGATTGGGTGCAATCGGTGATGTTGTTCATACGACAAATCTTTTGCACTCAATAAAAAAGCATACCCCGGTGTTGAAATTCATTTTTTGACATCGGAATTAATAAAACCGCTTATAAAGAATGACGGTGCGATTTCTAAAATTTATACCGTTAATGATTAATTTAAAATGTTTTCCGGATTTACCAAAAAAACCGGCAAAAGAATTAAAAGCAGAGAATTTTGATTTCTGCAATTTTTATTTCCAAATATAAATATGGTGTTCATTGAATCCGAAAGCGGTTGTTACACAATGCTGATAATTTGCAAAGGATATTCAAACAATAATTCTTCTCTTGCTACGACTCTGATATTTTGAATCATTTGCGACATCACAAGATATATCAAATGTCTTATTTTCATTGGGGCGATTAATATTATTTCTTTTTTATCGTCTGAAAATTCTTTGACTTTTTCTTGTAATTGTTTAGCGATTTTTTCTATTTTCGTGCTTTCGATTTTTATTACGTCGTCGTTATCGTTCGCTTTACCGGCAAAGGCATTTAAACTTTCGGCAGACAATTCGTAAGCATATATTGTTTTATCCTCATCGCAAACAGCTTCGCTTATTTGTCTTGCGAGAGCAACTCTTATTCGTTCGAGCAAATTTTCTTTTTCGCTTTCATCCGAAAAATCGTTTATTTTTTCAAAAATATAAACAATATCTTTAATCGATACTTTTTCTTTTATCAAATTTGTCAGAATATATTTGAGTTCGGCAACGGACAAATAATCCGGGATTATGTTTTCGATTAAATACATATTTTGGTTTCCGACAATTTCTATATATCTGTTTATATCGGAATAATCAAACAATTCTTCAATGTGTTTTGTAACGGTATATTCAATCAGTCTTGCTATATAATCGTTATAATCAAGCCCTTTCAGCCAGAAGTCTTTTGAATTTTCATCTTTAATCCACACGATATCGGCATTTGTTATAATGTCTTTATCTTTTATTGTATCCTGCGGCAGTTTTTCGATTTTTAATTCTTTACGAACAAACATTGAATAACCTTTATAAGCATAAGATTTAATTACGGGGATACCTCTGATTTTTATGCAAAATTCGTTTTCATCGAGTGAATCGTCAATTTCGATTTTAACTTTCGGCATTATATAGCCTAATGTTTCGGTAAGATTTTGTCTGATTAAAACCAATTGGGATAAAATATTATATTCGTTATCATTATCCATAATTTCAATTAATTCTTCCGATATTGAAAGTGTTAATTTGTCTTCACCCAATTTTTCTTCCATTATGTCGGGTTTTATGATTTTAGAAAGTTGTTTTTTTAACTCGCCGAGTTCTTCCATGTGTTTGGAAATTTCGTCGTTTAATATTGAGCGTGAATCTTCCGAAGTTTCGTCAATTAAAGATTTAATTTGTGCGATTTTTTGTCTTTTTTCTTTTATTTTCTTTTGAATATCAACGCACATTTCATAAGGAGCCAAGTCGGGGTTTATTATTCTTTCTATTTTGGATTTAAAGTTTAATACATCATCATTTTCGCCGACATCATCGTTATCGGTTTCTTTTATAAAAATGCAGTTATAATAAATGCCGTCATCATTTTCCAACTCTTGCAACGAATATACTTCCCAACCTTCTTTTGACATTTCGTTAAGCAGGGTTTCGAGTTTTTCGTTATCGTTATAGGGTGATGTCTTTATTGTATATATATTTCTTGTCGGTTTGAACATATATAGCTCCTTAATTATCTGTTAAACAATAATATCATTTTTATAAAAAAATAAAAATATTTATTTTTGAATTATGCCGGTGGCATGCTTTCCGTTATGATTGTACTTAAGTATATAATACCCTTTTTTTGAATCTTCTATCTCTGCAAAACTTTCCGCTTCTCTTCTTTGATAAAATGCTTCCAAATCTTCCTCGGCTTTTCTGTATTTTTTCAGCTTTTTATCTTTATATTTATACATTCGGTGTTTAATTTCCCGTTCCTCGTCGAGTTCTTCCTGCGTGTACATTTTTTCCGTCAGCTTTATAACTCTTACTCTTGCTTTTAAATTATTGCTTTGATACAGGTTTATAAATTTTTTATCGTCTGAAAGTACCGCCATATAATACCCTTGTTGTATTGTGTTTCCCGTTTCGTCATAAAGGTTGCAGGGGAGTGTAAGGTTTGGATATTCGCTTGATTTCGGTCCGTATTTATATACGTTTTTATCCTCATCATGTACGCCCGAAGGGTATAATTTATTCGGAAATTGCCTTGAAGGACCGTTAAAATCGCTCATAAAGTCAAATGCAATTATTTCGCCGTTTATCATTTTTAATACGTCCTTCTTCTCTTTCTATTTTATCAAATGTTTTCACTTTTTCATAATTTTTGTATATAATATTATCAGAATTGAGGTTGTTATGGATAGAAATAAAATATTAAGTTACATCCCGACTGTTATAGAATCTTCAAACAGAGGTGAAAACTCGTTTGATATTTTCTCTCGTATGTTGCGTGAAAGAATTATTTTTCTCGGCGAAGAAATCGATGACGAATTGGCAAATTCCATTGTTGCACAGTTATTGGTTCTGGATGCCGAAAACCCGGAAAAAGATATTATGATGTATATTAACAGCCCCGGCGGTGTTATTACGGCAGGCATGGCGATTTATGACACGATGAAACATGTTCGCTCCGATGTTTGTACAATTTGCATGGGCGAAGCGGCTTCAATGGGTGCTTTTCTTCTTTCGGCAGGTACAAAAGGAAAAAGAATGGCTTTGCCGAGTGCAAGAATTATGATTCACCAGCCTCTCGGCGGTGCGCAAGGTCAGGCAACCGATATTGAAATTGAAGCAAAAGAAATTTTAAGAATGAAAAAAGAATTAAATACTTTATTGGCGGAACACACGGGACAAACCGTAGAACAGATTTACCGTGATACGGAGCGTGATAATTATATGTCCGCACGGGAAGCCGTTGAATACGGACTTATAGATAAAGTAATTTAGCAGTAGGAAGTAAGGGTGTGAAAGATGTCTAAAAAATATAAAATAGGTGTTGATGTAGGCGGTACAAACGTTAAAGTTGCATTGGTAGATAAAATGGGAAGTATTGTTTATTCCGATTCCGTTCCGACAAGAGCGGAAATGGGTTATGAATATACTATTTCCAATATTATCAAGGCGATAAAAGATTTAATGAAAGAATCAAAAACTTCAAGTGATTTAATTGAAGGTATCGGATTCGGATTCCCCGGTCAAATTGACTGTGATAACGGTATTGTAAGATTAGCACCGAATATCCCCGGTTGGGTTAATATTCCGATTGCCGATATTGTTTCAAAAGAATTCGGAATACCGGTTAAAGTTGACAATGACGTAAGGTGTGCGGCTCTTGCCGAGTTGAATTTCGGTGCCGGCAAAGGTGCAAAAAACATGATTTGCATTACTGTCGGAACGGGTATCGGTTCGGGTATAATTTTAAACGGCAAATTGGTCAGGGGTACAAGCAATGCCGCAGGCGAATTGGGTCACATTAAATTACAAATGGAAGGCGGTCCTCTTTGCGGTTGCGGTGACGCAGGATGTTTGGAAGCATTTGCGTCGGGTCCCGCAATCGTTGCAATGGCTGAAGAATATATTAAAGGCGGAAAATCAACAAAATACAGAGAATTGGCAAATCCGTCAATTACGCCTTATATTGTTTCCGAAGCAGCTAAACAGGGGGATGTCGTTGCAAAGAAAATTTTTGAAATTATCGGCGGTTATATCGGAATTGCACTTGCAAGTGTCGTTAACCTGTTAAATCCCGAAAAAATCGTTATCGGCGGCGGTGTTGCGGATGCAGGTGATTTATTGTTTAATCCAATTAAAGAAAATCTTAAAAAACGTGCAATGCCCATTCAAGGTGCAGCCGTTGAGGTTGTTCATGCCGAACTCGGTAATACCGCAGGCGTTATCGGTGCAAGTTTATTGGTTGACAATTAGTAAACGGATTTTAAGCAAATGGCGGTATTCCTGTTTTGGGGACAAGAAGAATATTTTATCGAAAAAGAAATCAAGAAGCTGAAAAAAGAGCTTCTTGATGATTCTTTTTTGTCTATGTCTTACAAAGTTTTTCATAATCCTTCACCTTTGGTATTAGCGGATTGCGTAAGTGCCGTTCCGTTAATGTTCGGTGCGACGTTAAGCGTAATTTATGTCGAAGATTACCTTATTTCAAGCGAGTTGAGCATGGATGACAAACAGCTTGCTTATTTTGAAAATGCGTTAAAAACTTTAAATGACAGCGTTAATATTATTTTTGTCTGTAAAATTCCGAGAGATGAGAATAAAAAACCCGATTCAAGAAAAAAGTTTTATAAAATTCTTTCAAAATATACACAAGTGCGTGAATTTCCGCAATTTAAGTCTTACCAAAAAGAGTTAAATGCACAAATAATGAAAATGGTTAAAGAAAAAGGGTTAACGATAAATCCCGATAACGTTTCATTGCTTATAGAACAGGCAGGTGTAAATTTAACGTTAATAAATTCCGAACTTGAAAAATTAAAAACGGCACTGCACCCGAAAACCGAAATTGATACAAAGTCAATAAAAAAATATTGTACTTCGGTTGAGGATGTTTTTTCTCTTGCCGACCTGATTGTTGCGGGTAATAAAGATGAAGCGTTAAAACAATATAATATTTTAGCCGAAAAAAGATACCCTCAGGAAATAATTGCGGTATTACAACGTAACTTTAAGCAATATTTATACATAAAAACTTTCGGCAAAAAAATGAGTGCAAAAGACATTGCATATAAATTAAAATTGTCGCACGAATATATTGTTATAAAAACGATGGAAAAGTTATCGGGCATTTCGCTTGAAAGATTAATTGAAATAAGAGAAAATCTTTTGCGTGCGGAGTATAAAATGAAAACGGGCAAATGTGTTTCGCCCGAAACGGAATTGGAATTGGCATTGTTGAGTTGATATGAATATTTTTACAAACAATAAATACGAATATTTAAGTAATTTTTTTAAGACGGCGATTGATAATAACCGTTTATTTCATTCAATAATTTTTTACGGAAGTAACGTATTAATTCAATATGCGTTTGCACTTGAATTGGCAAGACGGTTAAATTGTTTGGAAGATAAGAGAGAGGATTGTAATTGCCAAAATTGTCGTTGGATTAGAGAAAACAAACACCCGTCGATTATGACGATTTCCAAAATCGACAATAAAGAAGATACTTCAAAAACCGTAATATCGGAAAAACAAATCGGTAATGTATTAAATTCATTAATTAATACTTCAAATTATCACCGGGTATTTATTTTTTGTGATGCGGAAATAAAACATCTTTCTTCCGTCGAGAAATCGGAAATGCAAGATTTTCTCAACACGGGATTTAACCCGCCGCAAAATACGGAAGGTGAAGAAAAGTGGTATCCTTCCGGTATAAATTCTTCCTGTATTTCGCAAGAAGCCATAAATTCAATGTTAAAATCACTTGAAGAACCGGAAGGGGATATTACGTTTATTTTTCTTACAAATAATAAAGATGATCTTCTTCAAACAATTGTTTCCCGTTCTCAGGCATTTTTTATTCCGGAAACAAAATTTGTCGAATACGATACGAAATTTTTAGAAAAATATTTCGCAAATTATCCCGTATTTAAGCAAAATTCCGCACTTGAATTTTCGGAATTTTTATATTCTTATCAAATTGAACACAAATCGGAACCGGAATATATTTTGAATTGTATGCAATATTATTTACTGCAAATGATTAAAGCAAATTCGGCAAACATGGTTTTATTCAATATGATTAATAAAGATATTAAAAAAATTGAAGAATCGAAAAAGATGTTAAAATCTTACATAAAAGAAGCGGAAGTTTATGAAAATTTGGCTCTTTATTTTGCAGGTAAATCATAATTTTCGATAATTTGATAACGCATATATTTGTAATACAATTTTTATATGAGTATAATCAGTCGAAACAAATAATTTTGCCACAAATGCCTATGTGGCAGAATGGACGAAGGTCAGACAACATGTAAAATCGGTTATTAAACATTGGAGAAATAATGAAAAATACGGTTAAAAATATAGTAATATTATTAATTTTTATGTTATCCGCAAACAGTGCTTTTGCAATTTCCGTAAATAAAATCGATAAGTTGATTAAGAAATCAAAAATAAACGAAACTTCGACAATTGCAGTTTCTATAAGAAATGCCAAAACAAATGAAGTTGTATACGAACAAAATCAAAATAAATTATTGCACCCTGCTTCCACGTTAAAAGTTTTTACGGCTTATGAAGCATTAAGTGTTTTGGGTGAGGATTATTCGTTTAAAACCGCTTTCTACGAGGACGGCGAGTCGAATTTGTATATTAAATTGGGGGCAGACCCTTTATTAACTTCCGCCCAACTTAAAAATGCTTTTTCCGAATTAAAAGCTGCGGGCAAAACAAAATTTAAAAATTTATATTTTGATGACAGCATTGCCGATAAAAAAGAATTTGCCCCCGGTTGGATGTGGGATGATGAAATGAATCCTTATACACCGAAAGTAAGTTCATATAATTTGGATGAAAATGTTTTAAAAGTTACAATGAGCAATTTAAACGATAATTATTTATCCGCAACTGTAAAATCAACTTATCCGACGGCTGTTATCAGCTATATTAAAAACGGTGCAAAAAATGATTATATTGAAATAAACCGCTATAACTGGAACAATCCGGAAGTTGTTGAAATATACGGAAATGTTGTTTCTCCCGTTCCTTTAAAAATTCCGCTGAGCAGTATGAGAAGATATTTTATTCATAATGTGGAACAATGTTTGGACGATTCTAAAATTAAAACGGAAGGTACACTGTATTCTTCAAAACTGGTTCCTGATAACGCAAAATTGCTTACGGAAATTTCAAATCCGATTTCTTCCGTTATGGAAGGAATTTTGCATAATTCCGATAATTTGAAAGCCGAAACAATTTTCAAATTGGCGGGCGGAAAAAATTATGCTTCCACGGGAAGTGAAGAACTTGCGGTTGAAACATTTAAAGAATTTTATAACAAAATGGGAATAAGAACGGACGGCATGGTTTTGCGTGACGGGTGCGGAGTTTCCCGTAAAAATCTTTTTTCTGCGGATTGGATGACTTCCGCTTTGAATAAATTATACGAACGTAAAGATTTTAAATCTTTTATGGATAAAATGGCACAACCCGGGGACGGCACGTTAAGTAAAAGATTATTTGATTTGCGTGGCGAGGCTTGGCTGAAAACAGGTTCGTTGACTGCCGTCAGCGGAGTTACGGGCTTTGTTAATTCAAAAGACGGCAATGTTTATTCATTTGCTTTGTTGACTCAAAATTTTATTCAAGACCAACGTGAAATCAAAAATTTTGAAGATGAAATTATCAAATTAATTTATGGTAAATAGAATAATAAAAAAGTCTGATACAAAAAATCTTCTTTTTCTCTATATTTTGATTAAAAAGGAGATTTTTTTATGACTGAAGTTTTAGCCGTTTATAAGTGCAATGTTTGCGGAAATATCGTAGAAATAATTAATCCGGGGGAAGGTCAATTGGTTTGCTGTTCCGTTCCTATGGAACAATTAAAAGAACAAAATTCCGACGAACAATTGAGGGAAAAACATGTTCCGATTGTAACAATGGAAGGTGAAAATAAAACAATCAGGGTCGGAACAATTCCTCACCCGATGCAAAAAGAACATTATATTGTTTTCATTGAAGCAATTTCACCGGATAAAAAATATTTAAAACGTAAATTTTTATCTCCGAACGAAGAACCGAAAATGGTAGTGAAATCCTGTTGCAATTATGAAAATTTTAAAGCAAGAGAATTATGTAACATCCACGGACTTTGGGTTAACAACAACGAATAAATACTTTTGTTTTTACATCTTCGCTTTTCTCCGATTTGTATAAATTATTTCATAATAAATTATATAAATCGGGGAAAATTTGAATACTTCTTTTTAAAATTCCGTTGATGTACGCTATTGTTATTCCGTAATTTGTTATGGGAACATTGTTGTTCAGTGCGATATTATAACGTTCGATAACTTCTTTGTCTTTTAACATGCAACCGCCACAATGAATAATTATTTTATATTCGGAGGTATCTTGCGGAAAATCGTTACCCGACGAAAATTCAAATTCGGGCATTTTTTGTGTATATTTTTTTATCATGTTCGGTAATTTTACGCTGCCGATATCATTACATTGCCTGTGATGAGTGCAACCTTCCGAAATCAATATTTTATCGCCGTCTTGTATATTTTCGAGTTTGACAACGCTTTTAACGGCAATATCCAAAACTCCTTTGTATTTTGCAAACAATATCGAAAATGATGTAAGCATTATATTTTTAGGCGTTAATTCGTTTACTGTTTTAAATGCCTGAGAATCGGTAATAACGAGTTTTGGTTTTTCGTTTAATTTTTTGAAGGCATTTTGCAACTCTGTTTCTTGAACAACAAGCGTAACTGCGTTTTTTTCAAGCAGGCTTCTTATAACCTGTTGTTGAGGCAAAATAATTCTTCCTTTCGGAGCCGCTTCGTCAATCGGAGTAACCAATATAACGGTATCTCCGTTTTTTACGCAATCGGGCAATAATTTTTCTTCTTTTCGGTAATCTTTATATATTCGGGCAATAAGTTCTTTCAGTTTATAAATGTTTATATTTTTTGTTGCACTCGTGTATATTTCATTTTCGGTATTTTGCGGAATTTCTTTTAATAAGTCGGCTTTATTGTACGCAATTATATATTTTATATTTCTTGCTTTAAACATTTCAATAAATTCTTTATCCGTATCATCAAAACCTGAGGCAACGTCCGCAACCAAAATTGCGATATCGGTTTTAAGAAGTGTATCTTTCGTTTTTTCGGTTCTCAAATTTCCCAATATGCTTTTATCGTCATAACCTGCCGTATCGGTTATTGTTACTGCACCAAGGGGCAATAATTCCATTGCTTTGCAAACGGGGTCGGTAGTTGTTCCTTTTACTTCCGATACCAACGACATTTTTTGATTTGTTATTGCATTTACCAAACTTGATTTACCGGCATTTGTTTTGCCGTAAAATACTATATTTATTCTTTCCGCCGACGGCGTAAAATTCAAACTCATAAATTTTTATTCCTCTTTCTCAAATTATATAACAATTTTTTGAAAAATATTCCTTTATTTCTTACCTTTCATTAATCTTTCGGCTATAATAATCTTTATAGGTACGTTACATGTATAAAAAATTAAGAATTGCCATATTTTTTTTAATTCTTCCGTTTCTCGGCGGTCAGGTTTCTTATGCTACCGATACTTATATTCCGGTGCGTGTCGGGATAAGTAATACAAATTTTCAAACTTATCTGTTCGACAGCATTCAATTTGATGACGCAAAAAATTTAACGGTTATGGACTCGTCTTCGGGGCATAATATTGAAATTGACGAAACGGCAGAAAAAATCAGCGTTGTTTCCGTTCGTGATTTATTTTCGGTATATGTTGACGGAGTGTTAAAAGCTCAAAATTTAACGGGGCCTGTTGTTATAGTTCCGAAAGAAAATTGTTTTGTTTCAATAAACGGATTAAAGAGAAAAGGCAAACAGGCTTTTTACAGAGGTTTTATCGAGCTTGTGCGTAGCAGCAAAGATTCTTCAAAATTTTCAATCGTAAACGTATTAAGCCTGCGGAATTATTTAAGGGGAGTCGTTCCGAACGAAATGCCCGTTAAATTCGGCTTGGAAGCATTAATGGCTCAAAGCGTTGCAGCAAGAAATTATGCGGTTGCACCGAGAGTTAAAGCATATAACGAGTTTGATGTTTGTGATTCCGTTGCTTGTCAGGTTTATTTCGGAGCGAATACGGAAGAAGAATTATCCGATGAAGCGGTTAAACGTACAAACGGAATTATCGCAACAGATAATTCGGATAAACCGATTTTGGCATTATACAGTTCAACGGCGGGCGGTCACACGGAAAGTTATAAAAATGCTTTTTCCGACCCTGTTTCAAAAGTCTTTCCGGCTGATGACATTTCTTATTTGCGAGGTGTTCCTGATTATGCCGAATTTTTGCAATTGGATAAAGAAGATTATGCCGAAAATTTTTATACAACACGCCCCGAATCTTATGATGATATGTCGCCTTATTACAGATGGGTAAAAGAATGGTCTTATAACGAATTAAATTCAGTGTTATCAAAAACTCTTGTTGCACAATCAAAAACCGGTTTCGTCATGCCCGCTTTGTATTCGGAAAATGATTTCGGCAACTTGATTTCAATTGCTCCCTTAGAACGTGGAGTTTCCGGTAAAATTATCAAATTGGAAATAAAAACGGATAAAAATACTTTTGTTATTCAAAAAGAACTTGTAATAAGAAGATGTTTCCAAAAGAACGGAATATCTTTGCCGAGTGCAAATTTTGTAATTCAATATATTAATTCCGAAAATCCCTGTTATAAATTCTTCGGCGGAGGCTTCGGGCATGGGGTCGGCATGAGCCAGTGGGGGGCAGGCAAAATGGCTTCTTTGGGCTTTTCTTTTGACGAAATTTTACGGCATTATTATAAAGGAATTAATCTTTCAACAATACCGGTTACGGTTATTCCTTACAAAAAAACAAACGACAGAGTCTTTTTTGTTAATGATAAAAAAGTTTCCGCAGTTGTTAAAGGTCGATATAAAGGGGTTAAATTATATATTTTTATAAATGATAAAATTGTTGAAACAAAATTAAACGATGACGTAAATGTTATAAATATAAGTAAATATGTACAAAAAGGTGAAAATAAAATATCATATTGGTTGGAAGGCACGGAGGTTGAGGACGTAAAAAATATAGAGGCTTTTCTTATGCTGAAAGAGGCTGAAAATGAATAGAGAAGGTTCAATATTAAAAGCTGCGTGGCTGATTGCATTTGTTACCGTAATTTCAAAATTTGTCGGCTTTATCAGAGATATTTGTATAGCCAATTATTACGGAGCGGGGCTTGTTTCGGACGCTTATTTTTACGCTTATCAAATTCCTTCTTTGGCGATTATTTTAATGGGCGGTGTCGGCGGACCTTTTCACAGTGCAACGGTGAGCGTTTTTGCGAAATTGACGAACAAAGACGAAACATGCCCGAGTGAAAAAGTAAATAAACTGTTTAATACGTTTTTAACTGCAACTTTTATATTTTTTGCGGTATTTTCAGCTTTAATTTTTATATTTGCGGAACCGATTTTAAATTTTATAATTCACTCGGAAAACCCCGAAATTTTAACTTTGGCAAGTTCGCATTTAAGAATAATGACACCTGTTATTTTAATCGGCGGTATAATCGGAATTTATTACGGACTTTTAATTACATATCGTTGCTTTTTGTTGCCGAATATTTCTCCCGTGTTAATGAGTTTAACAATTATATCAATCATTGCATTTTCAAGCGGAGATAAAAACGGTACGGCACTTGCGATTGCAACTTCAATCGGTGCATTGTTGCAATTTGCTTTTCAGTTCCCCGCCGTAAAAAAATTAGGTTTTAAAATAAAGCCCAATTTCGAATTTAAGAATAATCCGGAGTTTAAAAATTTATTGGAACTGGTATTTCCTGCCGCTTTAAGTTCGACAATCGGTCAAATATACGTATATGTCGATATGTTTTTTGCTTCTCAATTAAAAGAAGGGGCGTGGACGGCAATCGGTTATGCAAACAGAGTTTTTCAATTTCCCGTAGGCATTTTGGTTACGGCATTTCTTGTTCCGTTGTTTCCCGTTTTTTCAAAACTTGTCGGCGAAAAAAAATATGACGACATAAAATATTATTTTAATAAAGGTGTCGGACTTTTAAATTTTGTTGCGATACCGATTATGTTCGGCATAATTATGTTGGCTTACGATGCCGTTCAATTGATTTTCCAACGTGGCGAATTTACACAGGATGCTACTTATATGGTTTCGCAAGCGTTGATTTTTCTTTCTTTTGCAATAATCCCTTATGTTTTCAGAGATTCGGTCACAAGAATTTTTTATTCGTTTAATGATTCCAAAACTCCTTTTATTGTTGCAACTTCTTCAATCGTTCTTAAATTTTTGTTGAATATGTTGTTTATCGAGAAATTGGGAATTGCGGCAATAACGCTTTCGACTTCATTGGTTACATTGTTTAATACAACTTTGCTCGGAATTATTATTTCTAAAAAATTAAAATTAAATTATAAATCATATTTTTCAAATTTGTTTAAAATGTTGATTGCGGCATTTATTGCTTTCGGCATTGATTTTATTATTTATCAAAACTTGTCATTTGAAAATCAATCTTGGTTAATGCTTGTAATAAAAGTATTTTCCGCTTTCGTTTTCGGAATGATACTTTATGTTGCTATTGCGTGTGCTTTAAAAATAGAATTTGTAGGTGAATTAATTGAAAGACTTAAAAGCTATATTAAAACAAAATTCGTTCGTTAAAGAAATGAACGCAAAATTAAAAGCCGGCGGAGTTATTGCTTTTGTTACGGATACGGTGTGGGGAATAGGCTGTTTGCCCGAGGTTGCGACAGGTGTGGACAAGATTTATGAAATCAAAGGCAGGGACAGAAATAAACCTTTAATTTTGATGTCGAATGATGAAGCAAATTTATTGCCTTATGTTGAAAATATTTCGGAAACCGCTAAAAATTTAATGCAAAAATATTTTCCGGGTGCATTGACTCTTGTTTTGAAAAAATCGGACAAAACCCCTCATTCCGTTACTTCAAACAAAGATACCGTCGGAATAAGAGTCCCCGATAATGAAGTTTTTAAAACGATTTGTGAGCTTGTGGAAGGACATGTTTTGGCTACAACGAGTGCAAATTTATCAAATGAAACTTCATCAAAAACTTACGAAGAAGCACTTAATTCAATAGGTGATTATGTTGATTACGTATTTTCCGATTACGGTATAACCGCACAGGGGAAAGAATCAACCGTTGCACTTGTTAACGGCGATGAAATTAAGGTTTTGCGACAAGGGGATATTAATCCGTAAAACCGTCCAATTCGATTTTATTTCCGGTTTTAATTGCACTGACCGGTACGTGTAGCAGTTTACCTTTTGGCAGTGTTGCTCCGGTATAATTCATCAGGCTGTCTCCAAATTCATCGGTTTCATAGGTAAAATCAATGTCATTATGATTTTTAAGGGCACCGTTTTTTATGTCAAAAATGTCTTTAAATTCTTCGACATTTACGTCTTCTTTTATTATCCAAAATACGTCTTTACCGTCGGTATATGTTTGGGCATATTGCTGTTGAAGTTCGAGTTTGTTTTGAAGAGCGAGTATTTTTTCTTCATATTCTTCTCTTTTTTCGGGTTTTAAATTATCGGAGTATAATTTTTCTTGGATTATTTCAATTTCCTCACTAATGTAATCGTAAGCAGACGGTATTTTCAGGCTTTCTTTTTCTGCCAAGTCATCTTCCGTAACAATTCCGTTATATCTTTCGATAATTCCTTCATCAATATTATAGACTTCCGCAATTTCGGTAATATTATCGGTAGTGTTATCAAACGGAATTTGTACGGTTGACGGGGTATTTTCAAACGGATGAGTAATTGCCAAAGCGGTTAAAAGACCGGCTACAAATGTTGCGACAGGAATTGTTGTATTCTTTCCCGCAGATTTATTTGTGTTTTTGTTTTGAGGTTGCCAAGAATCTTGATTGTCGTATCGGCTTCGCTGTCCGTATTGTCTTTGCTGTTGCCCGTATTGGTTGTACTGATTATTTGAAGGTCGTTGAATATTCGGATTTTGCCCGGAGTTGTATTGATTGTTTATATTTCTTTTTTGTTGATATCCGTTGTCATAATTTCCTTTAAATGCAATATTCATACGTATTATTCCCCTATCTTACCTTTACTTAATATTAAAAAAACAATTTGGCGGTTTATAATTTACATTTTTTTGACAAAATTTACAAAACTTAAAAATCGAGTTTTTTTCTAAAGATTTTTTTAAACTTGTCGATAAGAATTTTTGTATAGGTAAAAAAGGAGTTAAAAATGGAAATCGGGAAACTGACAAATGCGATGAAAATCCTGCTTGAAAATCAAAAAGATTTCGTTGAAAAAAATATTAACGATACTCAATTGTTTGATTACAAGGACGGAGAATATGAATTTGACGAAAGTTTGTTGCAAAAAGAAGGGTTTATTGAAAAATTGCTGTCAAACGAAAAAAATGCGTTGACAAAAGAGCAGTTGGGCACATTATATGATGCGGTTGCTTCTTTGGATAATAAAGAGGGCATGAGCAAAGAAGAACTTGAAACGTTTGCAAGTTTTGCAAATGCGTTTGATAAAATTGACCCGAACGGTAAAACCATAAACGAGTTGGATATAGCCGAATTTTTGAAAAATTTGGAAGAAGCGGAAGCACTTGAAAACGTGGAAGATGAAATTTGTGAAACTTGCCCCGATGACTGTGATTGCGGTTGTAAGGAACCTGAAATTTTCAATTCGACCGAATCGATTTCTAATGTGTTTAAAGCCGATGACAGAATTAAAACTGATGACAGCGGTCAAAAATATGTAAATGTTGAAGCGTGGGAAAACGGCAATAATAACACAAATGATTGTTTGTCAAGAATTATAAACAACAGTTATGATTTGGATGCAATGGGCATTAAATTGTACAGTGAAGAATATTATGAACTTGAAAAAGCGGTAATGGATGCAAACCCTGAAATTTACGGCACGGAAGACGGTGGCGGCAGAAAGAGAATTCTTGACGGTGAACGTAATAATTCGATACTGTACACGGGCGACAAAATTGTACTTCCCGAATTTGATTATGAAAAGAAATTTGAATGTGATTGTAATCACGACCAACCCGCCCCCGCTCCTCAAACAACAACTGCAAAGCCTGATGTAACGGTAACAGAAGAAGCCAACACCGTAACAATTACACCGGATGACGTAACGGTAACGGAAGAAGCCAACACCGTAACAATTACACCGGATAACGTAACTGTAACGGAAGAAGCCAACACCGTAACAATTACACCGGGTGACGTAACGGTAACGGAAGAAGCCAACACCGTAACAATTACACCGGATGACGTAACGGTAATAGAAAAAGCCAACACCGTAACAATTACACCGGATGATGTAACGGTAATAATCCCGGGCAACACGGTAACAATAACAGAAGATGATAAAACGGTAATAATCCCCGGCAACACGGTAACGATAACGGAAGATGATAAAACGGTTGTAATTCCCGATAAAGGAAATGATATACCGGTAGTTGATCCTTCCGATATTG
>CAZHCP010000003.1:0-2206 GCA_964531015.1 uncultured Muribaculaceae bacterium | reverse complement strand
GTTGTAATTCCCGATAAAGGAAATGATATACCGGTAGTTGATCCTTCCGATATTGAAGATGATCCGGCTCCGCCGGTAATTGATCCGTCTTGCGATCCTATGCCGACCGAAGAATGGGTAGAAGAGATTAACCCCGGACTTTAACGGTAAATAAAAGAAGTTTTTGTAACAAAAAACAAACAAAGAGAGAAAGTTTTTTAACTTTCTCTCTTTTCGTTTCTGAATTTTTCTATATAAGCAATTGCTTTTTGCATTGATAAATCCCAGTTATCATATTCGTTATTAACAATCGGTTTTACGCAGGTGTAGTAGCCGCAATCTTCTCCCGTCAAATCATACCATCTGAATTCATAATAATAATTAAAAATACCGATTGTTTTTTTGTTTATTGCCCCCGCCAAATTTAAAATACAATTGTCGGACGACAAAACAATGTCCGTATTTGCAAGTGCCGCCGCCGTATCGTCAAAAGTATCGCAATATTTCACAATGTTTATTAATTTATGGTTTTTGAATTTTTCCATGTCTTTATAGTCGACATCTTTGCTGAAACAATATAAATCGACATCTTCCATATTATCAAGTTGTAATAATGCATCAATGGGAATATCTCTTGATTTGTTGCCTTTGCTTGAAAAAGAAAGTCCGATTTTTAATTTATTTGATTTAAAAAATTTTCTTTTATAATACTCGACTTTTTCCGGATTAGGTTTTAAATAGCCCGTACTTGTCGTAATGTTTTCTTTTGTAAGATTTAAAACAGAAATTGTTGACATTGCCGGAATAAAATAATCAAACTCGATTTTTGTCAAATCCGCATTACTTTTTTGGATTATTTCTATTTTATCCGTATTTCTTTTAAATAAATCGTATAAGGCATCCTGAACAACAAAAATAACATGCTTTGCAACTTTTGTAAGTTGTTCCAGATAAGCGAATATTAAAATGCTGTCACCGAACCCTTGTTCATAGTGAACCAATAATGTTTTATCGCCGATATCGTCAAGTCCGTTCCATTCCGGTTTGTCGGTTTTTGGGTAGAACGCCGGATTTTTGATTTTAAACCTTGAATTATAATATTTTCCCCAGCCTTCAAAATCGCCCGTTATCATACACAAAGCGGAATAGCTTAATTCATCTTCGGCATTTGCGTATCCGAGGTCTAAAAACGGCTTCCAATATTTCTTTTCGATAGTCTTTTTCTTTGCTTTGTTTGCTGCCGAAATTGTATTTTTTAAATATACTTTATTCTTCTTTTCCAGTTTTACGGCTTTTAAGAAATATTTTAATGATTTTATTATATATTTTCTTTCTCTGTTTTCGGGCTGATTGTTAAAATAATTGAAATAATAGCAACCGATTACGTTATATTGCTCTGCTGATATTTTCTTTGTGTTATTTTTTCTCAAATAAATCAAATAGTTTCTTATTGCTTCATTATAAATCTTATTTTTTCCGTATATTTCGCTTAACAGTTTATAATGATTTGCACTGTTGTCTATCGTAATTAAATATTTCCCGAGTTCAAGTTCAATGTCGTATTGCTCCAACTGTTCCAAAAGTTTTATGTATTTTTCGATGTTTTTTATATTTTCGGGGTCATAATCAAATATTTTTTTATAGCAGATAATTGCATTTGTATAATCTTTATTTTTTATGTATTCTTCCGCAATATCGGATAATTTCTCAACTAATAATTTATATACGTTTTTTAATTCTTTTGTAATTTTATTTGTAACAACTTTTGTTGTAGCTGATTCTTTTAAAAAATTTACGTATTTTTCAAATTCCGCTATTCCTTCGTGGATTTTCTTTTCATCCAATAATGATATCCATATTGCTCTGTTTAATTGTATTGTTAAGAATAAATCCGCCATATATCCGCTCCAAGATTATCATATAATATATTGAAAAAATTTTTTTCCTACAAATGCTGTAAAATTGTCTTTTAAATTTTAGTTTATATTTCTTAACAATTTTATATTTTTCATTAAAGTTTTATGAGTTTTTGTCGATAAGTTTTTATATCATTATAAAAAGGAGTAGTTTTTTATGGATTTTAATGTTGATTTGAAAAAATTGAAAAATTGGGATTATTCTTCTCAAAAAGATGACTGCGTTAAAAACAGCGGTTGCGGTAAGACAAATACGGATAAAAAAACTGTTGAGAAAGAAAATTTGGACAGTTTTGTTTCAAATAAAACCG
>CAZHCP010000002.1:0-47938 GCA_964531015.1 uncultured Muribaculaceae bacterium | reverse complement strand
GAGTAGGAATAGCGGATATCGATTTACCCCCCCCCGAGAGATTACAGGCATTTACGCTCTCTGAGGTTCTCATAACACTTGTTATTATTGGCGTTATTGTGGCAATAGCAGTTCCTTCCCTTATAAATAATACAAATGCCGAAGAATATAAGAGTAAAGTAAAAAAATCAATTTCTGCCCTTAATCAGGCATTAACTCTTCATTATGCCCTTGACGGTTTAAGTGTAAGGGATTATTCGACAATCGAAGATTTAATTAATTATGTGTTCAAAAAACACATGAATGTAATTGATGTTGATTATAGTACTTTCCCCAATCATTATAACCTTGCCGGGAATTGTTATCCTAATTCTCAAAATTCATTTGTTACCCAAGATGGTTTTATTTTTTGTATTGAGGGATTTCGCAACTATAATATGTTTTGTGATGAAAACAATAAGGTTCCTTGCGGATACACGAATTTCCCCAATTTGTTTATAGATATTAACGGACTGAAAAAACCAAACAGGGCAACCGAAAGGTCTTCTCAACGTTTGATGTACATTAAGCATTGATATAATACAAAAATTGAACCTTTTGTCCGACTAAGGATATCATGAGTGGTAGTGATAATATAAACATCATTGATATTGATGATATTCCCGAAGGTATGCCACCCTCCGGTTAATTGCCTTGTGAGGCATAAAGGCATTCGAATTTTTTACCTTAATCCAACACTTCACCGGTAACAATATTAACTCTTATCGGGCGGAACAATTTAACGTATATGATATCGCCGTCTTTGGCAACAAATTTATTTCCTTTTAATATATTGCCGGCAACTTTTTTTATTTTATTTTTGGATATTTTTTGACCTTCACATTCGGCATAAGCCATTATTCGTGTATATATATTATTATTTTTTACGGCGGATAATTCAAAAATAATTTCGCCGTTATTCAAAAATAATTTACTCTTTTTTGCTTCCAAAATTTTACCGACAAGCAAAATATCTTTTGATAGCAACAAATGATTTTCTTTATCAACAAGATTATTTACGAATTTTGCCTTAAACATCTGACCTTCATTTGATTTATCGGAATTTATTTGACCGGAAACAACAATCGGGAGCAGTGTTTTTATCGGGATTGTAACAACATCGTTTTGACGAATTACGTTTTCAAGGGTTATTCCTTCCGCAATTTTTGGGGATGTTTCTTTTTCTATTTTTTCCGCTTTATATTTTGCGATTTCACGTCTGAAATTATATAAAAATACTGCCGTTTGCCCCTTGGTCAAATACTCGTTGCAATCCAAATAATTTTCTCTCGGCGGTTCTTTTGCAACAATATCAAGTACTTCCGCTTTACCCGCCGTAATTTTAAACCAATCGGGAATATCGTCAAAATCGGCATAAGTATTTTGCAGGGCGTATATTGCCTCTTTTTTGGTTATTTCTTCCGATTTTAATATATTTACCAAAAATGTTATTATTTCTGCTTTTGAAACATATTCATCGGGATAATAATGTTTCTCGTCAATAGGTTCTGTAATTCCCAAGTTTATTGCTCGCAGTAGATAAGGAAACGCAGGATTTTTATTATCAATATCCTCAAACGAATACATTTTTTCAATTCCGGATTTTTCTTGTCCGATTGCTTTTATCACGGCAACTGCATATTCCGCTCTTGTTATTTTTTTTGACGGATTAAATCTGCCGAGTTTATCTCCGTGCATTATTTTCCAATCCGTAATTTTATCAATTTCTTTGTACGCCCAATATCCTTGCGGGACATCGGAAAATTCCACACATAAAGCCGTGTTTGTACAATTATTTACAAACATCGACATCAAAATAAAAAAAACTGTTGCTACTCTTTTTAATTCCATTTATACTGACTGACGGAACTTTTATTGTTCTTTTTCTTCCGATTTATCTTCCGTAACTTTTTCGACATCGGCAGATTTATTTTTAGCGGAACAATCTTCGTTTTCCTCCGCAAGCATAATTTTTCGTTTTTGGTTACGCAATACCGAGCCTACATTTAGCAAAGCGAGCGAATTTAATGAAGCCTGCAATTCGGTACTTCTGTCAACAAAAGGTTGAGCTTGCCCGTCTTGTTCTTCGCCTTCAAGCATAAAATATTCCGTTCCCTGACTTGCCCTGTCATCAGAGGTTTTAGCTGCGGTTCCCGAAATATCTCCGCTTTTAAAGTTGATACCGCTCGGAGTTCCGAACACTCCTGCTGCCCTATTATCAACCACTTACTTTTCTCCTATATTCTCGCTTGCGTGTTCATTATATACTATTTTTATGTTTTTAACAACATTATTTCGTATTAAAAACCTTGCATTATATTAAAACCCCAAAATAAAAATTTTTGCTGTTTTATTCACAAAAATTTTTATTTTTTTATTTTGTCATAATTGCATTAAATATAGACGGCATTTCCTTTTTGGAAAGTTCCAACATATTTTTGTTTCGTTGTTCTTCTGCCGCTTTTGCAACCGCAACTTTCTTTTCGGTTACGCTTCTGTTATATTTCGGCAATAAAATACCCAACATCACTATTGAAAATCCGATATCCGCCAATTTGCATAAATTTCTCAAATTTCTTGTTCTTACGTCTTTTACTTCAAGTGCTGATTTCAATTCCGTATTTTTCATCCAATCAAAGAAATTTTTTGCAACTTTTGAAATGCCTTTTTGTGCTTTGTCGGAATTTTGAATGTTTCTGTTTAACAGTTCAACAGGTTTTTTACCGGTTTTTTGGTACAATTTTGAATTTGTAACGGCTTCAATTGCGGAAGCAACACCCTTGTTGACGTAGTCGCCCAAAACATACAAGCCGGCAAACGAAGCTATATCACGAACGGTTGTTTCTCTTAATTCGTTTTCGTCTTCCGCCCCCCACATTCTGCTTGCGATTGTTGAAGAAGCAATCCAACGGCATTGGTCAACGGTCGGGAACTTGCCCGAGAACTGGAACATTGCCGAAGAAGGCTTTTTCATCATTGACAATGCGGCAATTCCGAACATGCTTGCGGCGGAAATAATTTTTTTTGCTTTAAATTTTTTCTTTTGTTTTTCGTCCATTTTTTGCGTGGTGTCTTTTTTGCCAAAATCTTTATAAATCGGAGCACCTTCTGCATTAAACTGTTTTCTTGTTATTGCTCTGTTTATTTTTTGTACGCTGATGGCAATTGCAATTACAATACCCATGCCGATAAAGCTTTTTTGTTTAACAAATTTCGTTAAGTTTTTGCAGTAATTATTTATTGCCTTCGGAACATCGGCGGAGTTTGCCGTTTTTGCTTTAACGTCATTAAATCTCGCACCCATATCAACAATATCCCGCAATGTATTACTTAAATTTGCTTGCGGTTTATCACCGAATTTAAGAGTTGTTTCGGCTTTTGTTAAGCCTGCCAATTTTTCTCTTGCACTGTTTATGAAAGATTTTCTGTCTTTTTTTACTGTTGTCGACATTGCTTGAACTATATCATTAACGGCATCTTTATATACGGGATTTTGGGCATGATTTGCGTATGCTTCCCAATTTTTGCCGTTAAGTCCTTTTAACGAGCCGATTGCCTTTTCGACATATTCTTTCGTCTTATCCGTTGCCGAAGATTCTTGTGCTTTATTATATACGGTTTTTAATTTTTCAATGGAATCTTCCGTTGCCCAAGAATTAAAAATCTTTGTACCTTTTAAATTTTCCGCTTTAGGTAACAGTGAAGCAACCCCAAAAACAATCCCTGAGGGCATTAAACAGTTAACAAACAAACCGGAAAATTCTCTTCTGCATGTTTCCAAAGCGGCAGCCAAACCCGTTTTTAAATCAACAACGGTTCTCGGGATGTTTGTTGCAACCGTATCAACAACCGAAACTTGAACCATCGGATTTATTTCCAACACACGGAACATGCCGTCCAACAGATTAAAAGCACCATCAGATATGCCACCTTTAAAATTGGATTTATTTGCAACACCGTTATTTTTATTTAATGTTTGTTTTGTGCCGTTTTGTTGTTTAAGATTTTGTTGTTTTATGTTTTGTTTCGTTATACCCGTGTAACTGCGTTGTGATATTTTCACTTTTCTTACCTTATTCCTTTTTGTACTCTGTCATAATATCAATTTAAAGTTTAAACACAAATTTTTTTGCAGAATTTTTTTTGAGTTTAATAAATTTTTAATCGTATTTTTTGCATTTTTAACGTTTTTTTTGTGCAATTTTTCTTATTTTTGTCTTTTTTGTGCATTTTTGATTAATTTTTTCACATTTTCCCAATTTTTACCCTCAAAAAATCCAACTTTACAATTCGTAACCAAAAAACAGGCAATTTTATTTTTGTTTATATTTTATTATTATATGTATTAAGTGGTCGGGTATTTTATGAAAATTTCTACAATAAATTTATCGGGTATATATGCAAAGCAATATAATAAAACCGTGTTTAAACACGAGTCACAAGAAAATTTCAAGTGCAATCAAACACCCGACGAGCAAACAGAAAACAGAAATATAAAAAAAATAACTTTTAATGATATAGAGGCATATTTAATCCCTTCCGGCGATGACAGGGTTTATACAAGTTCAAACCCGGAATTAATTGAAGTTCCTTCAAAATTTAAAGTTAATGCATTTGATAATGTTCCATGCCCGGCATGCGGAAAAAAATTATTACCTGCCGATAAATACAATGAATTTTTGAATAAACTCGACGAAACTGAAAATGAAAATTATCTTTCGCTTTTGGACGAATACAAAGATTATATGCGACCTGTCGAATACAGCGTTTTTGAAGAATTGACCGCACTTTCAAAAGACCTTGGCATTAAAGATATCCAAACTTTATTATGTCAACTTCGTAATACAAAATTACCTCTGTTGGAACATGTACAGTTGAAAAAAATTAAAGAAATAGAATATATTGCAAAAAAACTTCCCGAAGAAGAAAGTCGGGCATTGTTATCAAAAGTTGTTGAGTTTAAAAAAATAATTAAAAAGAATAATGCGGAATCTCCGTTCCGAAGGAAAGTCCTGATAGACAAAATAAGCAGAGTTCATATTTCAAATCAGGATAAATACAATAAGGTTTTGGAGCTGGTAAAAAGTTTCCCGACATCTTCGGATATGAACTCTGCTTGGATTGTTAAATATTCGGGCAAGGATAAAAACGGTCAGGATTGGAAATCAAAAGACATTGCAAGAAGAATGCTTGAATTTTCGGTTCCGAATACCGACCATATTCTTGCAAGGGATATAGAATTAAACCATGATGATATTTCAAACTATATGGCAATGCACACTTCATGCAACGGACAAAAAGCAAATAAGCCGCTTATGCAATGGATACACGAAAATAAAACGGAACGAATTAAAAATCTTTCCGCATATTTTGCAAAAGTCGACGAACTTATTTCTTCAAAACAAATTGACGATCCTCGTTATAAAGATTATGTCGAAAATGCAACAAAACTTATCTCTGATATATCAAAAGGCAAAATAATTGTTCAAGTTCCGAAAAATAATCAAAACAACGACTAAACGCATTGTTTTAAATATCAGTAATTATTCAACACATCAAAAAGATATTGTTTATAAAGGTTTTTCAGTTCAACAGGTTTTTTGATTTTTACTTTTTTGCCCCATTTAAACAGTTCCCGACAGATTGCCTCGGTTCCGCCTGCCGTAAATTTTACTTGAACATTTCCGTTTTCAAGTTGTTTCATTTTTTGTGTCGGGTGGAAATGGTAATTTAAAACATCATCGGCAACCGAACAATCAAAGTCGAGAGTAATTTTTAACGGTTCTTCTCTGTAAATTCCGAAAGAATTTTGGCAATATTGCGTCAGCGAAAAATCTTCATCTTTTTCAAAATATTCTTCTAAAATTTCAAGACCTGAAATTTTATCAATTTTATAAAGTCGCAAATCATTCACGTATTCATTAAATCCGACCAAATAGTATTTATCCGAAATTAGTATTCCGTAAGGATTAAGCGTAATTGAGCGATTACCCTTGTCAGTCGGGTAATCAAATCGGATTTTTTTAAATGATAGCATAGCGTTGCGGAGTTTTTCCAAAACCGACGGTTCAACTTTTACACCCGAATATTGTCTTACGGCAAAGCCTTCGCATTCCATAATTGCCGAAACATCGGTATCAAGTGATTGTAAATTCTTTTGAGGAGTTAATGCTTTAACTTTTGCAATCAGTTCATCAATTTCTTTTTTTCGATTTTCATCATTTGATAAACCTTTCAAAAATTCAAGATTGGCAAAATCATCCGCCGTAAAAGAAATCAGTGCATTCACAGTGCCTTTTGTAAATCGCCAGCGTTTTTTCTTATCGGTTGTCGGAACTTCCTCAACTTTATCGGGGAACATATCAAACAAAAGCGATTTCATACGTTCTGCCGACCTGCGTGAACATTCAAACTCTTTTTGAATATCATCAATACACAAACCGCAATAACTGTTTTGAAACATCATTGCAAGTTCAATAATTTCTTCCGCTTTGTTTAGTCTTGACATATTTAACTCCTTTTTGCAAATACAATATCAAAACAGTTGTAATATTTTTCCGACATTGAAATTATAGCATAAATAACACGTCTTAATTTGACGTACTTGTATGAAACAATGAGAATAAAGGAGAAAACTTTATGATAGATAAAGAAATTTTTAGAGAAATAGAAAAAAATTTAACCGAACAAAAAAATGCGTGGGATATCGGGTTTAATGATTTGAATATGTTATTAAAAGACAACGAGAAATCAAGTCTTATAACCATTGGGGCAAGACCGGCAATGGGTAAAACATCTTTTATGACAACCATTATGTTACATTTGCTTAAAAATAATAAAAAATGTTTGTTCTTTTCTTTGGATATGAGCATACAACAACTTGTAAAAAAGTTAATTGTTCAATTTGCGGAAATTGATACACTGCATGTTAATTGCGGTACAATAAACGGCAAAGAGCGGGAAAAGATTAGTAACGCAATTAAAGAACTTGAAAATTACAATGTCAAAATTTCTGATTTACCATGCCTGACAGCAGATAAAATTAAGGAAAAAGTTGAGGTCGAAAAACCCGAATTTGTTTTTATTGATTATTTGCAACTGATTGATATTCCTTCAAAAGTGCAACGGGGTGAAGGTTTTGAACATATTATGAAAAAATTGAAAGAAATCGCAAAAGAAAATTCTTGCACTGTTTTTATAACTTCGCAGTTATCACGTGCATTAGAATCAAGAACCGACAAACGTCCCATGCTTTCTGATTTGAGAGAATCAGGGGCAATTGAAAATGTTTCGGATGTCGTAATGTTTATTTACCGTGATGAATATTATAATCAATATAACGATGATGATTATTTTATTAATAGAGGAAAAGCGGAAATAACGGTTGCAAAAAATAAATTCGGGCCGCTCGGAACTTGCACTTTGTTATTCAGAGCACAAATTACAAAGTTTTTTGAGCCGATTAGAAATTATGAATTTTAGAAAACGGATATGTCATAAAACGGCACGGTTGTAAATTATAATAAAAATACGGGCAAGTGATTCGCTTAGCCGAGAAACAAAAACAAGGAGAATCCTTCCTCACTTCGTTCGGAAGAAAATCCTCATCAAGACCGACTTTATATCATAAAGTCGGTTTCTTGATTTTATAATCGGAATTTCGAGGGGAATTTTAATTTTCGTCACTTTTATTATTTAAGAAATTGAAACGAGATAAAATATTTTTTTTCTAATTTATCGCAATAAGTTTGTAAGTTATAATAAAACGCTTTATCGATATGTTTTATGTATGCAATGTAGCCTGCCAAGCGTTCTTCTTTTTTCTTATCCCATGCTAAAAATCTTGTATCGGTGCAAGTAACGGAAGAATTAAAAACCGCATAATTATGCAGCATTGCACGAATATCTTTTTTTAAAGTTTTGGGTAATCTTACTTTATAATCGTTCACAACAAGACCTAAAATATTTTGCTGTTTATTTACGGAAATATATTTTGTTTTTTTATTATTTAATTGATATCCTTCAAATCCTAAAATTTTTCGGATTTTATTTTCTACAAATTTTAAATTTTCTTTGCAGTAACTTGAAAATATTAAATCATCAACATATCTTGAATAATCAACATTATTACAAACGCAAAGAGCTTGTATTTCTCTATCAACAGACTTAAAACAGGCATTTGCAATATGTGCCGAAGTTGAAACGCCTGTCGGAAGTTTTCCGTTGACCGTTACCAATAATAAAAACCGCAGCGTGTTTTCGGGTTGATTTGTTTTTGTGCATACACTGTCGATAACTTTTTGAATTTTACACATCGGAACGGAATTGTAGAAATCTTTTATATCCAGTTTTAAAATCCATTTTTTACCTGAATGTATTTTCGCAACATTATAAATATCCGTTTTATACGGGTAAACCCATTTTATTGCATTTAAAATGTATTTTTGTTTAAATTTTAATTCTTCGCAAGGTATGTGTATTATTCTGTTTTTAATTTCACAAATTGTGTAGTATAAATCATTTGTCACGTAGAAAATATTTTTCTTTTTCATGATGTTATTCCTCAGCCTTAAAGTTATACAGCGGTTTCAGGTGGTCTATAATTTCGGCAGTCGGCTCAATTGACTTTATAATTTCATCACTGTTTTTATATGCCATTGGAGCTTCATCAAGAGTTGCAATTGAAACACAGCTTGAAAAAATGCTTTTCATTTTCTCTTTATAATCTTTCATTGACAGTTTGTCTTTTGCCTGCGTTCTTGATAAAGCCCTTCCGGCACCGTGCGGGGCAGAATTATTCCAATCGGGATTTCCTTTGCCCGTGCAAATTAAAGAACCGTCCGCCATATTTAGCGGAATTAAGACTTTTTCGCCGGCATAACAGGAAATTGCACCTTTTCGAATAATCCCGTCCTGCCCAATGTAATTATGGATTGTTTCAAATTCATCATCAGACTTCCAACCCATTGCGTTTAGAATTTCTTGTGCAATTACAAGCCTGTTAAAATGAGCGTATTCTCTGCACACTTTTGCACATTCAAGATAATTTTGAGCATTTTCTCCCGTTAAATAAGATAAATTTTTAAGTTCGCCTTCCCCGTAACAATTCGTTTCAATTGCCGATTTCTGAAAATGAACGGCAAGTTTTTTGCCAAAATTTCTTGAACCGCTGTGTATAATTAAATATGTTCCGGTTGAACCTTTTTCAATTGATATAAAATGGTTTCCCCCGCCTAAAGAGCCGATTTTCTTTAAATCTCTGTTTGGTTTTTCGCATAAAATATCAATTGAAATCTTTTTGATTTTTTCAATCGATTCTTCGGGAACAAAACCGCTTATTTCTTTTCTGCCGTTTTCGCCGAAAGGTACATTTTCTCTTATAATTTTATCAAGTTTTGCAAAATCGTTTATGGTTTTTGATTTTTTAAGTTTTACGGTCAGCATTCCGCAGGATTGGTCAACTCCGATTATGTTCGGAATAATCTCCCCGTTTTGAGGCATTGTTGAAGTAAAACCTATTGTGCAACCTTTTCCCCTGTGGCAATCCGGCATTATTCGAATTTTACAATCTTTAAAAATCGGATGATTGCAAATTGCTAAAGTTTGCTCGGTTACGTCCGTGTCTTCAATTTCGGTAAAAATTTTTGCCGTTGTATATTTGCCTTGAATTTCGTACATAATTATTTCCTCAATTTCATTTTTCTAACAATTTGAGCGACCGTTCTTTCATCCGTGTGCAATCTTTCCGCTACGGCTTTTATGTTGAAATGACATTCGCCCCAAATTTTCTTAAACTCCGCATTTGTCACGGCAGTTCCTTCGCAACGGCAATTTGCGGGGATTTTATCTTTTATTGCATATCCGATTGACTCGATAAATGCTTTGAATTTTCCCAAATCCGTCCATTCTCCCTGTTTGCCCGTATTGTATTTTGTTTCCGACTTGTAAAAATCAGAAATATATTTCATAATCATTTGCATATTACCGCTAAAAACAACTTTGTTTGCTCGTATTAAATATTTCATGTTTCACCCTTTTATTTTTATTATGCAATACAGCTACGTCAAAAACCGGCATTGTGAAAACGGGTTTATCAAATTAATAACGACGAACCATCCGCCAAGAGCACAGTAATCGTGATTATTTGAACGAATACAAAAAAGAAATTGCTTTTATAAAGAAATTATAAAGATATTGTAAAATCGGCAAATATTTATTGACGAGCAAGTTTTTTTATCATAAATTATGAATGAGGAAAAAAATCACGATATATGAAAGGGTAAATAATGCCAAAAACAAAAACAGACGAAACAAAAAAAGCCGAAACAAAAAACGATGTTCAAATTAACGGTCTTGACCGCTTAAACGAAATCATCGCAAAAGCAAAAAAAGCTCAGGAAATTTATTCCTCTTTTAAACAAGAAGATGTAGACAGAATTTTTAAAGCTGCGGCTACGGCGGCCGATAAAGCTCGTATCTCTCTTGCTAAAATGGCAGTACAAGATACGGGCATGGGTATTGTGGAAGATAAAATTATTAAAAATCACTTTGCTTCCGAATACATTTACAACAAACACAAAAACGCAAAAACTTGCGGAATTATCTGTGAAGATAAAATCAACGGAACAAAAGTCGTTGCCGAACCTTTAGGCGTAATCGCAGGTATCATTCCTACGACAAACCCGACTTCAACGGCAATTTTCAAATCCTTGATTGCTTTGAAAACAAGAAACGCAATTGTTTTCTCACCTCACCCGAGAGCAAAAGCATCAACAATCGCAGCTGCCAAATTGGTATTGGAAGCAGCCGTTAAAGCAGGTGCTCCGGCTGATATCATCGGTTGGATTGAACAACCTTCAATGGATTTGTCAAATGCACTTTTACATCACCCCGATATTGCTTGCATATTGGCAACAGGCGGTCCGGGCATGGTTAAAGCGGCATATTCATCAGGAAAACCGGCATTGGGCGTAGGTCCCGGTAATGTTCCCGCTGTTATCGACGAAACTGCAAATATTCAAATGGCAGTATCTTCCGTATTGATTTCAAAAACATTCGATAACGGTATGATATGTGCTTCAGAACAATCGGTAGTAATCGTAAAAGATATATATGAAGAAGTAAGAAAAGAATTTGAATACAGAGGTGCATATATATTGGAACCTGCCGAAGCGGAAAAAGTTGCAAAAATCATTCTTACCGAACAAGGTACGGTAAACCCCGCAATCGTTGGTCAAAGTGCATACAAAATAGCAGAATTGGCAGGCGTAAAAGTTGATAAAGACGTTAAAGTGTTAATCGGAGAAGAAAAAGAAGTTGATATCAAAAATCCGTTTGCACACGAAAAATTATCACCGATTTTAGCTATGTACAAAGCGGAAAACTTTGAAGATGCGGTAGAAAAAGCTCATCAATTGGTATTAATCGGCGGTGCGGGTCACTCGGCTGCTTTATACACGGATGAAAGAGTACAAGACAGAATTAATTATTTCGCAAAGAAAATCCCTACTTGCAGATTATTAATCAATTCACCTTCCTCACAAGGCGGAATCGGTGACTTATATAACTTTAAACTTGAACCGTCATTAACATTAGGTTGCGGCTCTTGGGGCGGTAACGCAGTCAGCGGAAATGTCGGAGTTGAACACTTATTAAATTACAAAACCGTTGCTGAAAGGAGAGAAAATATGTTATGGTTCAAAGTTCCACCTAAAATTTACTTCAAGAGAGGTGCTATTGATTTAGCGTTAAGAGAACTCAAAGGCAAAAAACGTGCATTTATCGTAACCGACAGATTCTTATTTAACTCGGGTGCCGTTGATAACATAGTAAAAGTTCTTGATGAAGTCGGCATTGACCATCAAATCTTCTTTGACGTTAAACCTGATCCGACATTATCTACGATTAATCAGGCAATGGAAATCGTAAAACCGTACGAACCCGATGTAATTATTGCATTAGGCGGAGGTTCTCCGATGGATGCCGCTAAGATTATTTGGTTAATGTATGAACAACCTGATACGGTATTTGAAGATATTTCAATGAGATTTATGGATATCAGAAAAAGAATATGTGATATTCCCGAACTCGGTAAGAAAGCAACAATGGTTGCAATTCCTACAACATCAGGTACGGGTAGTGAAGTTACTCCGTTTGCAATTATTACGGATGATCAAACTCACGTTAAATATGCTATTGCCGATTACGCATTAACGCCTAATATGGCAATCATTGACCCGAACTTTGTTGACGGTATGCCGAAAGGTTTGACGGCAGCTTCCGGTATCGATGCGTTGGTACACGCAATTGAAGCTTATGTTTCCGCATTGGCAACAAACTTCACAAACTCAAACGCATTGGAAGCAATCAAACAAGTATTCAAATACTTACCCCGTTCATACAACGAAGGTTCAAACGACCCGATTGCAAGAGAAAAAATGCACTATGCCGCAACAATTGCAGGTATGGCATTTGCAAACTCCTTCTTGGGATTGTGCCACTCAATGGCTCACAAATTGGGTGCAATGTACAATGTTCCCCACGGTGTTGCTAACGCATTGTTAATCAATCAGGTAATTAAATTCAATGCTACCGACAAACCGAGAAAACAATGTATATTCCCGCAATATAAATTCCCGAATGCAAAAGCAAAATACGGTCAAATTGCGGATGAATTGAAACTCGGCGGTAAAAACGACGATGAAAAAGTACAATTGTTGTTGGATGCCGTAACAAAATTGAAGAAAGAATTAAACTTACCTACTTCAATTAAAGAATTTGGCGTAGATGAAAAAACATTTATGGAAAATCTTGACGAGTTGGTTGAATTGGCATTTGATGACCAATGTACGGGTGCAAATCCGGCTTATCCGTTAATGGAAGAAATTAAACAAATCTACATTGATGCGTATAACGGAGTTGTATAAATAAATGAGAAATCGAATATCCGAAAAGGTAATTAAAAGATTGACGCTTTATCACTTTATATTAAGTGAACATGAACAATCAGGGCTTGAATATATTTCAAGCCCTCGGATATCCGAGTTATTGGACATAGATGAATCTCAAATCCGAAAAGACATAAAATTCGTAAATAATACGGGAAAATGTAAAATCGGATACAACGTAAAAACATTAAAAAAGAACATTGAAGAAGCATTAGGCTTTCAAAAAATTAAAGACATATTTATAATCGGTGCCGGGAATTTAGGAACGGCACTGTTAAAATATGAGGACTTAAAAGATTACGGTTTAAATATTTTGGCATTGTTTGACAACGATGTTAATAAAGTAGGGAGTATAATAAATAATAAAGAGGTATTTCACATATCAAAATTACCGAATTTGATAAAAAGGTTAAATGTGGAAGTTGCGATTTTAACGGTACCGAAGGATAACGCACAGGAATGTGCGGATTTTTTGGTTTCATCGGGAATAAAATACATTTGGAATTTTACACCGAGAGTATTAAGTGTTAATAAAAGCGTAAAGGTTTGGAACGAAAATTTAATAGGAAATTTTTTGCAGTTTGTAGCGGAAGAAGAGGCAACAAATGACGACTGAGATAAAAGTGTGCATGGGCAGTGCATGTTTTGCAAGGGGAAATGACAGAATTGCAGAATTAATAGAAGACTATATAAGTGAAAACAAATTAGATGCAAAGATTGAATTAATCGGAGCAAGATGTAATAATGTATGTGAAAACGGTCCGAACATATATGTAAACGGCGAATGTATCAACAGTTCGGACGAAGAAAAGGTACTACAAATACTTGAAGGTATAAAAAATGAATAATCTTTATCCCGTATATACATTGAATAATGAGTGTCACGACTGTTATAAATGCGTACGGGAATGTCAGGTCAAGGCAATAAAAATACAAAACGGCAGTGCCTCGGTAATCAGTGATAAATGTATAGCGTGCGGACATTGCGTAACGGCTTGTCCTGCGAATGCAAAAAGGGTCAGAAACGATATAGGCAAGGTCAAAACATTATTTGTAGCGGGGAAAAAAGTATATGTTTCGTTAGCTCCGAGTTGGGCAGGAATATATGATTTATCACCGGAGAAAATGATTGCTTTATTAAAACGATTGGGATTTTATGCGGTGAGTGAAACCGCAATCGGTGCACAGGAAGTAACGTTAAAAACTGCCGAATGGTTAAAAAAACAGGATAACGGATTGTATATATCAAGTGCTTGCCCTGTTATTGCCGATTACATAAGGATATATAAACCCGGATTTGTTAAAAACATAATTCCGTTTGCTTCTCCGGCGTTAACGCATGCAAAATATCTTAAAGAAAAATTCGGCAAAGATATTTCAATAGTTTTTATAGGTCCTTGTATCGGAAAGAAAAACGAATCGGATAAACACAAAGATTTGATAGACATTGCATTAACTTTTGATGAGTTAAATTATTGGATAAAAGAAGAGTATATAAACCCCGAGGAAGTGAAGGCTTCAAAGGATGATGTTTTTGTGCCGGAACTTTCAAACGAAGGTTCGCTTTATCCTATCGAAGGCGGAATGAATGATACGATGAAACTTGCGGGTGTTGATAAAAAGACAATTCTTATAAGCGTAAGCGGTTTAAAATCGTTTGATAATACGTTAGACGGATATAAAAGCGGAAAGACTGATAAAAAAATCTTTTTGGAGGCATTGGCGTGTGAAACCGGCTGCGTTAACGGACCTTGTAAATCCACAAAGAAATCGGGGCTTACCATAAAATCGGAAATATTGTCAAAGGTAAATTACAGAGAGGATATCCCCAAACACGCACAAACCGTTGTGGAAGAAGAATTTAAAGAAGTTCATATTGAAGAAGTCGAATATACACCGGATGAAATTTCCGAAGCAATGAAAAAAATAGGAAAAACAAAAGAAGAAGAAGAATTAAATTGTGGCGGTTGCGGATATTCAACATGTCGTGATTTGGCTGTGGCATTGCTTTCCGGCGAAGCAGAACCTTCAATGTGCGTATCATATATGAGAAAAATGGCAATGAAGAAATCGGCGGCGATGTTAAGGTGCATGCCGGCGGCAATAGTAATGGTCGATAAAGATTTAAAAATAGTGGAAGCAAACGATAAATTTTTGCACATGTTTTGTGAAGACATGTATGAAATATTTTCGGAGCGTGAAGAAGGTTTAAAGGGAGCATTAATCGACCGAATAATTCCATTTAGCGATATTTTCAAAAAGATGTTAAAAACGAATGTTGATATACATAAGGAACATTATCCGAGCAAAAACAGATTATACGATATAAATGCGTTTGTAATTGAAGAAAGTGAAATAGTAGGAGCGGTAATAACCGATGTTACGGCAAACGAAACCGACAGAGAAAAAATAGCTTTAAAAGCGAAAGAGGTTATAACAAAGAACATTGCTACGGTACAGGAAATAGCGTGCCTGTTGGGTGAGCACATGGTTGAAACGGAAATGCTGTTAAGTTCGATTGCAGCCGATTATGCGGATAACGGCGAGGAAAGTTAATGTTTGTTGATGTAGATTTTTCGCAAGAGAAGAAGTATAACCAAAATGCGTATGGGGATTATTTCACGTCAAAAAGGTTTGCCGATACGGGAAGATTAATTGCGGTATTATCGGACGGGCTCGGGAGCGGAATAAAAGCAAACATATTGGCTTCCATGACGGCAACAATGCTTTTAAAATTCGTCGAAGCGGAAGTTGATATAAGAAAAGCGTGTGAAATCGTGTTAAATTCTCTGCCGGTTTGTCAGGTAAGAAAAATAAGTTATTCAACGTTTTCCGCACTTGATTGCGATGATGAAGGAAATGTAAAAATAGTAGAGGAAGGAAATCCTCAATTTTTATGGATAAGAGGAAATGAAACAATCGAGCCGACGTGTACGGAAATAACGTCAAAAACTTTTCCGAACAGGCACATGCACATATATAACCTAAAATTACAGGAAGGTGACAGATTGGTATTTTGCTCGGACGGGGTAACGCAGGCGGCATTGGGTTCAAAAGCAATGCGGTTGGGTTTAAGACGTGACGGATTAATAAGGGTTGTTTTAAACAAATTGGCTTCAAATCCGGAAATATCGAGCAGAGATTTAAGTAAATACGTTGTAAAGCAGGCAATATTGGCGGAGCCGGACAGAAAACCGAAGGATGACGTATCGTGCGTATGCGTATATTACAGAACTCCGAGAAATTCGCTTATCTTCACGGGGCCTCCTTATCACCAGACAAAAGACAGTTATTATGCAAACGTGTTTAAGAATTTTGAAGGAAAGAAAGCAATATGCGGAGGAACGACGGCTTCTTTAATATCAAGAGAATTAAACATAGGAATTAAAGTCGATATGTCGTTAAACATAGGCAAACTTCCTTCAATTTCATACATGGAGGGGGTTGATTTAGTCACCGAAGGTATATTAACATTAACAAAGGTGGTTGATTATCTGGATAAAGGTGAATATGAGGATGATGCGGCAGGCAAATTGATTGAGTTTTTACTGGATTCCGATTGTATAACCTTTATGGTTGGTGCTAAAATAAATCAGGCACATTATGATCCTAATATGCCGATTGAAATTGAAATCAGAAAGAATATAATAAAGAAAATAGAACATTTATTGATAACAAAATATATGAAAAAAGTTGCAGTTAAGTATATGTGAGGTGGAAATGAAAAAAATCGAAGTAAAAGTATGTTTAGGAACAACTTGTTTTGTAATGGGTTCATCAAACTTGCAGGGTTTGACGGATGTAATTCCCAACAAATACGGAGATAAAGTGGAAGTAACGGGAAGTCCCTGTTTGGGCGTATGCTCGACAAAATGGGAATTTTCAAAAGCTCCCTACGTAAAAGTAAATGATGAAGTTGTACAGGAAGCAACGGTGGAAAAAGTATTGGCGGAAATTGAAAGACAGTTAGCAAAAAATGAATAATACAAGTAACTCAATACACTTAAAAAAGGAAATATTAATAAGAATAGTAAGGGCGTTTTTTTCGGGAGATTTTGAAAAAAATACAAGATTAATCCCGTTTGACATGCGTCCGAAGGGTGCGGAAGTACCGTATCGTTGTTGTATATACAAAGAACGTGCAATAATAAAAGACAGAGTTATTGCAGGGTTAGGCTTTGCCATTGAAGATGATGACGAAACGGTTTCATTAAGCGAATATGCAAAAAAATCCGTAGAAAGAGAAGAACTTGCGGATAACCATTTAACGGTTTTGGGTGCGGCTTGCAAAGGTTGTGTTCCGAAACGAATTTTTGTAACCGATTTGTGTCAGGGTTGCGTTGCAAGACCTTGTAAATCGGCTTGTAAGTTCGGTGCAATAGAAATAGTAAACGGACGTTCGGTTATTGATTCAAGCAAATGCAGAAATTGTAAGATGTGTATATCCGCATGCCCGTACAGTGCAATTGTAAAAGTAGCGGTGCCTTGTGAAGATAATTGCCCCGTAAATGCAATTCAAAAGAACGAGGACGGAACTGCGAAAATCGACTTTGACAATTGTATATTGTGCGGAAAATGTGTTTCAAGCTGTCCGTTCGGTGCGGTACATGAAAAAAGTCAGTTGGTTGATGTATTAAAATTGTTAAAAAACAAAGAAAATGTATCGGTAATGTTTGCACCGGCAATAGCGGGTCAATTCCCCGGCAGTATCGGTCAGTTGAAAAATGCAATGAAAAAAATCGGATTTACAAATGTATATGAAGTTGCACAAGGGGCTGATGTTACGATAAAGAATGAAGCCGCAGAACTTGAAGAAAGAATGGAACAAGGCGAAAACTTTATGACAACGTCATGCTGTGCAGGGTATAACGAACTTATAAAGAAACATTTGGGCGATATAAAACCGTATGAATCAACAACAAAAACACCGATGTATTATACGGCTGAAATTGCAAGGAAAGAACACCCTGAAGCAAAAATCGTATTTGTAAGCCCTTGCGTGGCAAAGAAGCAGGAAGCGGCGGAAAATAATAATGTTGATTTTGTCCTTAATGCCGAAGAACTGGGGGCAATATTTATCGGTACGGGAATTGAAATTTTAAATTGCGAAGATGAAAAAACGGATGTAATTCCCTCCAAACAGGGAAGAAAATTCCCGCTTTCGGGCGGAGTTGCCGAAGCCGTAAAATATTGTGCAAAATGCGAAACAAAACCCGTAATTATAAACGGAATCAATAAAGATTCAATAAAACAAATCAAAAAGTATGCTCAAACGGGCAATTGCGACGAGGGCAATATTGTGGAAGTAATGTGTTGTGAAGGCGGTTGTATTTGCGGAAATTCAACCATTACAAACTATAAAACTTCAAAGAAAATATTGAATGATTTATTGGATAAAAGTACGGATATAGAAAGAGGTTAAAAATATGTGGGAAAAAGACATAAATATTAATCAGGTTTTTGAAATAAGAACAAGAACAACCGTATTTTTCGGTTGCGGAGCAATTGAAAAAATTGATTGTATCGCAAAAGAATTAAAATCAAAAAATATTGATAAAGTAATCGTAATGTCAGGTAAAAACGCATATAAATCGACAGGAGCGTGGGCTTATGTCGAAAAAGCGTTAAAAGAAAACGGCGTTGCTTATGTAAATTATGACGGAGTAACTCCGAATCCGACGACACATTCCGTTGACGAAGCGGTAAGAATTGCAAAAGATTTCGGTGCAAAAGCCGTAATTTCAATCGGCGGAGGTTCTCCTATCGATGCCGGAAAATCCGTTGCAATATTGTTGGAATACCCTGACAAAACGGCAAGTGACTTATATGAATTTAAGTTTACTCCCGAAAAAGCCGTTCCGATTGTTGCAATTAACTTAACGCACGGTACGGGTTCTGAAACAAACAGATTTGCGGTTGTTACGATACCTGAAAAAGAATATAAACCTGCAATTGCTTATGATTGCATATATCCGATGTTTGCAATAGACGACCCGAAATTAATGACAAAATTATCATTAAATCAAACAAAATATGTTTCTATTGATGCGGTAAATCACGTTGTTGAAGCAGCTACATCAAAAGTTGCATCACCTTATACCGTAACTTTGGCAAGAGAAGTCATAACTTTGGTTGCAAAATATTTGCCTGTTGCAATAAAAAATCCGGAAGATTTGGAAAGCAGATACTTCTTGGCTTATGCCGCATTAATGGGCGGTGTTTGCTTTGATAACGGATTGTTGCATTATACGCATGCACTTGAACATCCGTTGAGTGCGATAAAACCCGACCTGTCACACGGTTTGGGATTGGCAATGTTGTTGCCGGCGGTTGTAAAAGAAATATATAACGACAAAGCCGAAACCTTGGCATATATATTGGAACCCGTTGCAGGAAAGATAACAAACGCAAACGAAGCGGAAGCAAAAGTATATGAATGGTTAAAATCGGTCGGCGTTTCAAATAAATTGAAAGATGAAGGCTTTAAAGAAAGTGATGTCGATAAATTGGTAAACCTTGCAAAAACGACACCTTCTTTGGACGGACTCCTTTCATTGGCTCCGAATGATGCAAATCCGGAAAGAATTAAGGCTATTTATAAAAATTCTTTGTAATTTAACAAAAGCAAATAAAAAAGAGGAATTTTAATTAATTCCTCTTTTTTTTATTTATTCAATCATATTGTTTGATTTTAGGTTGTTGTATAAATCTTGCATCATATATAAAACTAAATCCCCGTTTTTAAAAGTCGATTTGAAAATAAAATTTTTCGGGAAATTTTTAACACCGATATAGTTTTTTGAAGGTTTCTCGGGCAGATTGTCAAAAATTAAATCAATATCGGCTCTTCCTATTATAATATCGGGTAAACCCAAATTTTGAATTTTATATTTGTATTCAAGATTTTCTTCGGGTGAAAAACTTAAATGCTTAATGGCTAAATTTCCGGGTCTGTGAAGATTAAAAATATAGAAAATATTTTTGTTGAAATAAGGGTTAATGCTTACCGGTTCCCATTGCAACATTAAATTAAGATTTGAAACTATTTTGTAATTTTTAAGAAAGTTTTTGTAATCTTCCTGTGAATTAACTTTTTGACCGAGTACGACTTTATTTTTTTCACGGCTTACCACATATTCATTTGCCGCCCAAAATGTCATGATTTTATATTTATCAAGATGATATGTTTTAATATATTTTGCAAGGTATCTCGAACTGTCATAAGGGAGGTACAATTCAAGCAAAAAAGAACCCGAACTCCACAGTATTTGGACGATAATCGTAAAAATAATTACCGGCTTTATGAATTTGTTGTTAAACGGATTTATATTTTCCGCAGCAAGACACCAAAACATAAATATAAGCAGGCAAAAATACAAACCTATATGATGACAGGTAATATATAACACCGCACAAAATAAAGCAAACATTAACCACGGAATAAGAAACAACGTGAGTTTTTTTGCTTTATAAAAAGTGTAAATCAATAAAGAATTTACTAAAAAACCGATTGCAAATGCAGACCAAAATTTAAAAACAAAAGCATTTGAACTCGGATTGTTTGAATAAAATTTTAAGAAAGAAAATATATCAACCCAAAAAATATCATTGTTATTTTTATAATTATAAAAATCAAAGAAAGTTGCATCGGCGACTAAACCAAAAAACGAATATAAAGATTTTACCCAATAATCAGTTTTAATCGGAGCCGATAACACATATACGTGATTATACGGAATAAGTAACAATGACAGCAGGAGAAAGCAAAAGAAAATAATCAGCATTGAAAAAAATCGTTTATCTTTAACAAACGATTTTACAAAAGATACAAAATTTAAGGAATATTCCTTAAAAATTTCAATTAACCAAGCTAAAATAATTCCCGTTGCTACAATCATTCCGTACGCACACGACAACCCGAGTAAAACCAATGCCGACACGAATTTAAACGGATTTGAGTTCCTGTTTTTGTAAAGAGTTGCACAAAGAAACAATGCAAAAACAAAAATACAATACGGTCTTGAAATTGCCGAAAATTGATAAAAAATAAAATATGTAAACGGCAGTGAAAATTTTACGATATTCGGAAACGGTGATTTAAAAATTAACAATGCCACCGCCGATATCATAAATAATAAATTCGGGATTTTTAATGTTAATTCCGCATTAACATTAAAATAAGAAAAACATTTCAATATCAAATGCCACAACGGCGAATGACCTTCATAGTGGGGATAAACAAAAAGAATGTTATATAATGAATCTTTTGATATTGCCCAAGCCTGAAATTCATCAAACCAAGGTTCATGAAATGCCGAAACCGTTATTGCCAAACAACAAAATATCAAAAAAACGGTTAATTCTTTGCTATGATTTTTTAGCTTCGTGATATTCATTTTCCGCATTTACCTTCCAAATCTCTTCTTTGCCATTGCCTGAAATATAAGCTCTTGCCGCTTCAAGCCCGGTTAAAATAGAGTGATCCATGTTGTTATATCTGTGCTGACCGTTTCTTCCGATACAGTACAAATTCGGTATCGTGTTCAAAAAGTTTCTGACTTTGTCAAAATCTTTATAAGAACCGAAATAAGCCGGATATGCTTTCTTAACTCTTATTAACGTCGAATCTTTTATATCTTTTTGATTTATAATTCCGATTTTTTCAAGTTCTCCGGACGCCATTGCAATAAAATCTTCATCTTTCATCGTCCACATTTCATCCCCTTCGGAACAAAAATATTCAAGCCCTATCCAAACACTGTTTTCAAGGTCTTTAACCATATACGGTGACCAGTTGTTGAAAATTTGCAACCTTCCGAGCTTTACGTTTCGCTCCTGTATATATATCCAACAATCCGGAATAATGTTTGAAACGGTTTTATATTTTGATTTGTTCTTTATTGCAAACTTATCAACCAATAAACCGACCGTCATAAAATCACGATACGGCAGGTTTTTGGCAATGTCTTTTACCTCGTTGTCAATTTCTTTGTTGAAAGCCAAAACCAAATCTTTGACCGGCATGGAAGAAAATACGGCACCGGCATTGAATGTGTGTTCAATACCTTCATTATCACGGGTTTTAACCGAGGTTATTTTGTCCTTGTCAAAATTCAATTGAATAACCGAATTGTTTAAAATAATACTTCCGCCGAGTTCTTGAATTTTCTTTGCCATTTCTTCGTATAATTGCCCGGGACCTTTTTTCGGGTATAAAAATTCTTCAATTAAAGAAGTTTCAACTTCGCCTTTCTTTATAAACGGCTTTAATAAACAATTCTTTAAAACACCGCATAACGAAAGCCCTTTTACACGTTGAGCCCCCCAATCGGGTGCAATTTTTGAAGGGTGAATTCCCCACAATTTGCATGTGTAATCCTCAAAAAACATTTGATATAAAGGAACTCCGAAACGATTAATGTAAAAATCTTCAAGCGAATTTTCTTTCCTTTTTTTAAAACAGGCATAAATATAACCGAAACCTGCTGTTAATACGTTAAAAAATCCCATGTTTAAAAAAGTTTCCAATTTAAAACTAATCGGATAATCAAAGAATTTTTTTAAGAAATATATGCGGGATAACCTGTTTCGTTTAAGTAAAACCTCATCGGTTTTTTCGGGATCAACACCCGTTTTGTTTTCCCATTGACGTTTTGTTTCATCATCCGCCAATAAAATTTGGTCTTTTGAGGGCAATTCCTGAACGGGGAAAATTTCCGTCCATAAATTCATAACTTCGTCATTTTTTGAAAAGAACCTGTGACCGCCTAAATCCATTCGATTGCCGTTATGATTATGCGTTCTTGAAATTCCGCCGATATATTGTGATTCTTCAATTATAATCGGTTTAAAGTCCGTGTTTTTTAATAAATAATATGCACAGCCGAGTCCTGCCGGCCCTGCCCCTATAATTATTATATTCTCGTTTTCCGTATTCATTTATTCCCCTAACCTAAACTTTAAAAGTATATATTTATATGATATATTAAAACAATGAAAAAGGATATAATTATTTTCGACTTGGACGGAACACTGCTTAACACTTTAAGCGGTTTATGCGAGGCATTTAATTTTGCAATAAGTAAATTCGGCTACCCGAAACGCAGAGAAGAAGAAATAAAGGCATTTATAGGCAACGGAGTAAAAAAGGCAATTCAAAGATGTTTACCCCCTGAAGTTGATGAAAACAGGTTGGCGGAAATAACGGAAGTTTTTAAGAAATATTATGAAGAAAATATTACAAACGGGACTTACGTTTATGAAGGAATAATCGAAGAATTGAAAAAATTTAAAAAGTCCGGACGTAAAATATGCGTGGTGTCAAATAAATATGATGTTGCGGTAAAAGAATTGTGCGAAAAATATTTTGCGGATTTAATCGATTTTGCAATCGGAGAAAACGGCGAAATCAGGAAAAAACCTGACCCGAGAGGAATATATAAGGCGTTGGCTGTTGTCGGAGGAAAAATCGAAAATACGGTATATATAGGGGATTCCGAAGTGGACATTGAAACCGCAAAAAATGCGGGAGTTGAATGTATCAGCGTTTTGTGGGGCTATCGAACACGAGAAGAATTGAAAAAATCCGGCAATGCGGATAATAAAATTATTGAAACCCGCAATAAAATTTTAGGGGAAGCCGGCGGAATGATTTGCAACGAAAATGCAGATATCAAAACGGTAAATATGCCGGATAAAATTGAAGATGAAAACATAAGCGAAAATACCAACGAAATTGATGATAACACTATACGCGAAAAAAAGATAAAACCCGCTTGTAAAAATCACTGTGAAATAATTTTCGCCACACACCCTTGCGAATTACTGTCAAAAATTGAAGAAATCGAAAAGAAAAAAAGTAATATAATAAATTATAATTTTAAAATGCACCCCCCCACTTTATAAGAATGGTACGTATAGCACTTTCCGAACAATCGACTTTTTTTGCAATTTCTTTATATGTACATCCCTCTGCCCGCATACTTATTATTTCATCTTTATATTTCTCTAAATCAAGTTCTCTCGTTCTGTTACAAAGACCGTACTCACTTACTTTTCTTGTTATTGTACCGGATGAAAACCCCAGTTTATCGGCAATTTCTTTGATTTCTAATTTTTCATTCAAATACATATTTTTTATTTCTTCGGCATATTTATCAACTTTTGAAGTTCTTTCGGCAGAAATATAATGTGCTTTCCTCAATACTAATTTTACGTAAGAAACCGCACAATCAAATTTCTCCGCAATTTCTTCAACCGAAAGATTATCGGTTAAATATAATTTTTTAATTTCGTCATTGTACTCTTCTAATTTTATGCCTCTCTTATTTGCATTTTCTCCTGACAATATTAAACTGACGGAAACTTGTGAACAACCGTATTTTTCGGCGATTTCCTTTTGAGAATATCCTTTTTCACAATGTAATTTTATAATTTCATCTTTATAATTTGTTAATTTTTGTTCTTCCTTATTTGGCTTAACGTTTGCTTCTTTTAATGCAGTAAAAACAACATACTGCGAACAATTAAATTTTTCGGCAATTTGTTTTTGCGTTAATTTATCAACTGAATACAGTTTAACCATTTCGTCCTTATATTGTTCATATTTTGAAACTTTTGTACGAAGTGTAATACCCGCATCTTTCAATATTTTACTTATTAAAAATTTATTGCAATCGAATTTCTCGGCAATTTGGTCTTGGTTTAACTTATCTTCCGTATATAATTTTATAATATTTTCTTTATCGGCTTGCGAAAATTTATTATTCGCCTCAGCTTTCGCCGTATTAATAATTTTTTCTATTAAAAAACAAGTGCAGTCGTATTTTTGGGAAATTTCTTTTATTGTTAATTTCTCATTATTATATAAATTCAATATTTCTTCTTCTTTACCTTCCGTTTTATCCAAAAAGGTTGCAACTTCCCAATCTTTAAATTGCTTTTCCAACAGTCTGTTCGAACAATTATATTTTTTTGCAATTTCTTTCATTGTGAGCTTTTCTTGTCTGTATAAATTTATTATATCTTCCTTATTTGCTCTTAATATATCACCTTTAACGTTCTTTTTAATTCCCCATTCCCTTAATGCCAAACTTATTGTACCTTTTGAAAAGAAATATTTTTTCGCAATATCATCTTGCATCATATTTTCATTAATGTATAAATTTATTATTTCATCTTTATGCTTTTCAAGCTCTTTATTCGCCCCAAACATAATTCGGCTTTTATTTATTACAGCTATTGAATTTGAATACAATTTATAATCGTTTTCGCTGATTGTTCTTTTATTGGAATTTGCAGCTTTTTCATTTTTATTTTCAGACTTAAACACACGGCAAAAATCTATATTTACGTTATTAAATATTTTCATGGCTGACTCCCGTTATTTTAATTTTTATACAGGTACTTGTTTATATATGTATAAAAACGCAAACAAAATATTCTTTGCCTAAAAATAAACTTAATATTTCGTTAATCAACGTCAACCGGTTCTTTTAATATTCCCGTTATTGCAGCTTTTGCATTTTGTTTTAAATCTTCGCTTAAATTCGGTAATATTGTTAACTGTCTTAACACATCAACCGTTCTTTTAAAAATTCTTACAATATCACCTTCCGAGGAATCAACCTGCTTTGATATATCTTCCCATGGTGTTCCCATAACCCACTGTTCCATTAAGGGCGAATAATAAGAATTTATGTACATTTCCGTATTTATGTCATAATCTCTCTGCAATATTGCAATTTTTTTTCTGACTTCTTTTATTCTGTTTAATGCTTTTCTTGTATTTCTGCTTATCGGTTGATTAGGATAAACATCCGTTCTTAAATCTTCCGTAACCAATGCACATATAACCGAAGCAAGTTCATAAGGTTGTAATTCGTCCAAAATTCCTCTTAAAATTATTTCGGACAAAAACAATTCATTTTCCGCTCTTACCATTGAACAGGTTACTCCTGCTTCCGTCGGGTTGCCGTTTTCTATATATCCTGCTCTTTCCAATATTTCTTTATGTGCCAAAAATCTGTTCCAATAGATATCTTTTTGCTTTTCTATGTTTTTACAAACTTCTTTATACCGCTTTTCATATCGGCTTATAATTTCCAAATTTTTAATATGTTTTTTATAACTTCTGCACGTTTCGCAGTTATATTTTTGAAGTTTATCTCTTAATTCTTTTGTTTGATTTTCGTATTCGATTACCTCGGGGGCATTTTTATTACCCTTTTGTTTTGCTTGTTTTTGCAATGTTCTCGTAAGTTTGCGATATACAATATATTTCTCTTTAATTTTATTAAATTCGATAAAATCACCATTTGACAAGCCGTGCGGACATTTTTCATTCCTTAATTTTGCAAGAGTCTGTTCGCATGTTATTTGTTGCTGAATTATCGGTTTTAATCTGTCGTTTGACGAATAATATCCGAAACTTTTTAAAATTAATTCCTTAGCCTGCTCTAATTCCAAATTCTGCAACAAATTTAAAACCATTGAATAGCTCGGTGAAAATTGGCTTTCCAACGGATTGGACGAACTTTTTACAAGTTCCGCAACTTCTTCGGGGCTTTGGAATTGTGTTCCCATTACAACAACATAGCCGATTTTATCCATTCCTCTTCTTCCGGCACGTCCCGACATTTGCAAAAATTCATTTGCCGTTAACATCCTGTGTCCCGAATCCGTACGTTTGCTTATTGCCGAAATAACCGTTGTTCGTGCAGGCATGTTTATCCCCGCCGCCAATGTTTCCGTGGCAAAAACCACCTTTATCAGCCCTTGTTGAAACAATCTTTCAACAAGCAGTTTCCATGCCGGCAACAACCCCGCATGATGTGAAGCAACTCCGTTATACAAATATTGCAAATTTTTATTGTTTTCCAAATACGTATGTTCTTTTAAAAATTCGGCAATTTCTTTTCTTATTCGTTTTGCTTCCTCATCCGTTATCAAATTGATTTCGGAACATTTTTCCATATTTTCATCACATTTTTTTCTTGAAAACGTGAAAAATATTGCCGGCAACATTTCTTTTTCATGTAATACGTTTATTACGTCTTTCACGTTATTTCTTTTTTTGGCTTCACGTGAGTGCAAATTCATCTTTTTTTCGGGGCGTATTTTTCTGTTAATTCTTCCGTCGGGTGTTAATAACGGCAAAATTTCCTTCGGTCTTGAAGAATCAAAATAATAATGTCTTAACGGAACAGGTCTGAAATCCGTATAAACATGTTCGGTTCCGGAATGTACCGTATTTATCCAATCACACAACTGTTTTGAATTTGCAACCGTTGCACTCAACGCAATAATTTGTATGTTTCTCGGGCAATATATAATACTTTCTTCCCAAACCGTTCCTCTTTGTTCGTCATTCATATAATGAACTTCATCAAGAACAACATATTTAACGTCACGAAGGTTATCTTTTGTCGAACCGAAGTTTGTATTATAAAGCATATTTCTGAAAACTTCCGTTGTCATAACTACAATCGGAGCTTCTCTGTTTATTGACGTATCCCCCGTCAGCAAGCCCACATTGCCTTCACCGTACTTTCTTCCGAAATCATAAAACTTTTGATTGGACAATGCTTTTAAAGGTGTTGTATAAAACAATCTTGTATTTTCTTCCAATGCCCGTTGAATAGCGTGTTCCGCTATACAGGTTTTTCCTGCACCCGTCGGAGCACAAACGACCACACTTTTTGATTTGTCTATAAAATCAAAAGCTTCTTTTTGAAATTCATCGGGTATAAAATCAAATTTATACAATTTTTATGCCTTATTCATACTGTGCTTATTGTCGTAATCTATTCTTCCGATTAATTTGTTTAAGCGTTTTGCAACATCTTTAAACATATCTGTATTTAAACTTTGAGCTCCGTCGGAAGATGCATTTTCAGGGTCGTGGTGTACTTCCATCATAACACCGTTTGCACCGACTATCAACCCTGCTTTTGCCATGGGTTCTATCAAATATCTTCTTCCCGTACCGTGGCTGGGGTCTACAATTACCGGCAAATGTGAATATTTCTTAATAACGGGTATTGCCGCAATATCCAACGTATTTCTTGTCGCCGTGTTATCTACGCCTTTTATTCCTCTTTCGCACAAAATTACTTTATCGTTTCCGTGGTACATTATGTGTTCCGCTGCAAGCAAAAATTCTCTTATAGTAGCCGCCGCACCTCTTTTTAAGATTACCGGTTTATCACACTTCCCGACTGCTTTTAACAATTTAAAGTTTTGCATGTTTCTTGCACCGATTTGAATTACATCGGCATAATTACAAACCAAATCTATATCCATTGTATCCATTAATTCGGTTACGATTAACAATCCCGTGCGTTCTCTTGCTATTGCAAGATATTCGAGTGCCTTTTCTTCCAATCCCTGAAAATCATAAGGCGATGTTCTCGGTTTAAAAGCTCCTCCTCTTAAAAATTGGCAACCCATTTCTTTTGCAGCATCGGCAACTCTTAATAATCCGTCAATATCTTTTTCAACGCAACACGGCCCGACCATTAACACCGGTTTTTCCAAACCTCCGATTCTTACTCCGTTTGAAAATTCAATTACCGTATCTTCCTGTTTCCCTTCTCTTGAAGCGAGTTTATACGGTTCTTGTATGATTTTTACACTTCTTACGCCTTCATAAGATTGAAAAGAATGAGGTTCTATAAGTCTTTTATCTCCGATTGCGGCAATAACCGTCATTACGTCACCCGTATTTAATACGGTTGAAAATCCTTTATTTTCAAGTGCCTTTACAACAACATCAATTTGTTCTTTTGTTGCCGACGGCTCCATTATTATTATCATTTTTCCCCACTCTCTTTTTCACTTTAAAACGGAAATCCGTTCCTGAAATTCTTTGGAATTTTCAGTTTCCCTTTTTTCATTTTTTCTTTTATTGTTGACATACCTTTCATCATTTGACGCATTTGGTCAAATTGCGTAATTATTTGATTAACCTCATGCAAAGGAATGCCGGAACCTTTTGCTATTCTTTTTTTTCTTGATGTATTCATCAACGACGGATTTTCTCTCTCGGCGGGAGTCATACTCGAAATAAAAGATTCTATCTTTTTAATTTGTTTTTCACCTTCGGAGGCAATATTTTCTTTTGTTTCTTTATTAAGACCCGGTATCGGCAACATACCCAAAATGTTATCTATCGAACCGAACATGCTCATTTGTTTTTGCATTTTAAGGAAATCATTGTATGAAAATTCGGCTTTTGCCATTTTCTTTTCAAACTCTTTTGCCTGCTCTTCATCAAAAACTTCCTGAGCTTTTTCAACCAAACTGACGATATCACCCATTCCTAGTATTCTGTCCGCCATTCGTGAAGGGTGAAAATCGTTAAGAGCTTCCGTCTTTTCTCCCGTACCCGTTAACTTAATCGGTTTGCCGGAAGAATATACCACGCTGAGTGCCGCACCTCCACGTGAATCGCCGTCCAATTTCGTTAAAACAATACCCGTTATTTCAAGCTGTGCATTAAAGTTTTCCGCAACGCTTACAGCCTGTTGACCCAGCATGGAATCTATTACCAATAATTTTTCCTGCGGTTTATATGCTCTGTCAATAAGCATTAATTCCGCCATCATTTCGTTATCTATTTGCAAACGTCCCGCCGTATCAATAATTACTGCGTTATATCCGTTTTCTTTCGCATATTCTATTGATTTTCCGACAATTTCGGGAACATTTGACGCATTATCAAGCGAAAAGACTTCCGTTTGTATTTGTTCACCCAATGTTTTTAACTGGCTTATTGCTGCCGGTCTGTATATATCTGCGGCAACCAAAAGCGGATTTTTACCTTCTTTTTTCAATTTTACGGCAAGTTTTGCACTTGATGTCGTTTTACCCGAACCCTGTAAGCCCAACATCATAATAAGTGAAGGATGTCCGCTTAAATCAAGCGGTTTATTTTCGTTCCCCAAAATGTTTACAAGTTCGTCATGTACTATTTTAACTAGCTGTTGAGAAGGATTAACACCCTTTATTACATCTTCGCCGAGTGCTTTTTCTTTCAACGAAGTCATAAAAATTTTAACAACTTTTAAGCTGACATCCGCATCAAGCAAGGCTCTTCTTATTTCTCTCAATGCTTCTGTCATGTTTTCTTCGGTTAACGTTGCATTTCCCGAAGTCTTTTTTATTATTTCACGTAATTTTTCCGAAAGTGTATCAAACATAACGAAACTATTTTACTATAAATATTTCTTATTTTCTATAATCCTTCAAATAATCACCGAATTTTTTACTTGTTTCAAAATAATAACCGCACCCGTCCAAAGGTTTACCGTGATTAATCAAAAATTTTGTGTCCGTTTTCGGATATTTTCTGCACCCTAAACCTCTAAAAAAATAAACTTTGCATTTGTTATCCTCTCCGAGTTCTTTACAGGTAAATAAAAGTTCACCGTTTTCGCTTTTTCCCGAAATATAGAAATTATAAAAATGTTTATCAAATTTTTTTATCTTCTCAAATTGTTCTTCACACCGAATTGCCTTGTTATCCGCCGTACAAAGCAATATATTTCGGCAACAATTTCCGCAGGATAAGCATTTGCCTTTCCTGACATATTTCGGAGAACATATTTTTTGAAACAAAAATTTTATATATTTATACATTTATCTGACCAAAAATTCTTTATGAACAAACGGATAATTTTTTTTATTTAAGTAAAAAAATTGTAGAATATAATTACCGCCGGATTTTACAACAATATAATCTTTATAATATTTTTCGCCTTTAACAATATAAATATCTTTTGCATTTTCGATTGAATATCCCCAAAGCCCTTTTGTTTTATCGCTTTGTTTGGATATTTGAACTCTGACTCCCGAATATTTTACGCCGTTCGGCAACACCAAAAGGTAATTTATCCGTTGCCTCGGAGCGAAACAACGTTCAATTCTTTTTGTAACCTGCGGATTATCGGTTGATATATCTCCCGTTGACAGCACTACGTAAGGTTTTTCCTTAACTTTAAATCCGCAAAGCAATATTAAAGAAAGTATTAAACAAATTAACGGTAATTTTTTCATTCTATTTTATCCGATTTGAAATTTTCGGAATTATTTTCAACTGTTTTTTCCGCTTTCATGCCCGTTTCATTTGCCTCGTCACCTTTTTTTAAGTTCTTTTTTAAATTATTTATTTTGCTTTTTATATTATTTTTTAAAATTTTATCACTTGTATAAATTATAAAGTTTTCATAATTTTCAATTGCTTTTTCATAATTTGCTTCTTTTTCGTTTGTCAAACCGAGTGCATAATGAGCATAAGCATAATCGTATTTAAGTTCGATAACTTTTTCAAAACTTACTTTTGCCGATTTCAAATCGCCCGTTTCCGCCTGACACAAGCCTTTGTTAAAATACGGGTCGGGATTATCGGGATTTATTTCAATTGCCTTATTATACGCATTTATTGCTTCTTCCGATTTTGCCAAACCTTTATACGTATTTCCTTTTTTGATGTGAATTGTATCTTTTTTATCGTTGATTTTTATTGCATTTTCATATTCAGCCAAGGCTTTTTCATATTCTTTGTTTTTATAAAAAGTATCGCCAAGCTCTTCATAATATTCAAACTTGTCTTCGTCCGTCGTGTCACTCGCATTCATTGCTTTTTCATATACAATTTTGGCTTCTTCTGTTTTATCCTGTTTTGCTAAATTTTTAGCATAAGAGGACAATACATCGTTGTTATTCGGAGCAATTTCCAATGCTTTTTCATAATATTCGGTCATTTTTGATTTTGAACCGATTTTTTCGTAAGCATTCGCAATGTTTACATACAGCAAGCCGTTTTCACCGTCAAGAGTCAAAGCATTTTCAAAAGAATTTATAGCTTTTTTCCAATTTTCGTTTTTATAAAATTCTTCCCCCTGCGAAACATAAGCCTTTAAAAGATATTCTTTTGCCGTCTTATTTGTTTTATCTTTTTCCAATACATTTTTATACAAAGCAATCGCCTCATCATATTGCTTTTGAGCATGGCAGGCAATACCTTTATTTAATATATACGTAACATTTTCGGGGTCATTTGCCGTAAGCGTTTCATATATTGTAATTGCTTTATCGTAATTTTTTGATAAATGATACGTATTGGCAAGTTCTTTTTGAATTTCCGAATTTTTGGGAGAAATTTTTAATCCGTCTTCAAGCATTTTTATTGCGTTTTCATAATCTCCCGATTTCGCATATATTATTCCGGCATTCAAATATGCAATTTCATTATCTTTTACGGTTTTTAAATATTCGTTATATTGAATAATCGCTTCATCATTCATCTTTTTATTTGCAAGCAGATTTGCATAATCAAACCTTATCGAGTTCATATCCGAATCAATATCCAACACTTTTTTAAACCGTGCCAAGGCTTCATCTTCTTTGTTTTGTGCCAAGTACACATACGCCAAATTAGCCATTGCAACGGTATCGTTTTTATCTTTTTCAAGTGCCTTCAACAATATATTTTCCGCATTTGAAAAATCCGAAATTCGATATAATGCCAAACCGTAATTCGAATAATCCTTAAAATCGTTCGGATTGTTCATATAAAGTTCGTTATATATTTTTACCGCAGAATCGGGCTTATTCATTCTTAAATAAATAGACGCCATATTTTCCCTTGCATCAAGTGCATCGGGATAGTAATTAAGAAACATTTGATAATATTTTATTGCTTCTTCATCTTCTTTTAAGTTTGTCTTTACGCTTGCCAAATTCAAATAGTTATATTTATATTCCGGAAATATCTTCATAGCCTGAAGATATGCGTTATTTGCACTTTTATAATCTTTTATCCGTTCAAAAATATTTCCCAAACTTATATAAATAAAAGCGTCATCGGGTCTTATTTTCAGTGCTTTCTTATAGGCTTCGACCGCTTTTTCCAATTCCCCGATTTCCGAGTATATTCCCGCTTGTTTTGTATATAAAAGTGCATCATCGGGCGATAATTGAATTGCTTTACTTATGCTCTCTGCCGCCTGCTCGTATTTACCTTCATTTGCAAGTGAATTTGCACGCATATAATAAATATTTGCGTCCGGAGTCATTGCATAAGCACCTGCCCCGATTAGAGTAAACGTAAGTACTGTTCCGAATAAAGACTTTATGTTAATGATACCGCCCTCCGCATTTTTCTTAAATTATCTTATTTAATCATTAAAAAATCAATTAATGTAAAAACTTATTACATTTTATTAAAAAATTTAATTTTACTATATATGTAACAAAAATATTACATTTTGCTATCTTCTCTTGTAAAACTCACATTTTAGAAGTATAATTTTTATGTAAAATATGTGTTTGCGGAAGGGTAAAAGGAGTTTATATTATGGAAGTAAGTCGTGTTAATGCGTTTACGTCACCTTCGTTTAAAGGTAAAATTATCGATGCACACACTCACATCGGGAAATGGGGCAGTGATAATTTTAAACTTGCCGATGTTGATAAGTTCATTAAAAATCCTCTTCCAAACGGTGATACTGTTGAAAAAGCAATAATTTCCGCACTCGAACCCCTTGCAAAAGGAAATATGCCCTGCGAATTTGACGGGAATAAAGCATTATTAAACACAATTAAAGACAACGAAGTATATATACCGCTTGCAAGTTGCAACCCGAAAACAGGCTCGGTTGAAAATATAAAAAAATTATTCGGAGAATTTAAAGATAAATTTGCGGGTTTAAAATTCCACCCCGATGCCGGAGAATACTTTGCAACGGATGATATCGTAAAACCTTATTTGGAATTTGCACAAGAAAACAAGTTGCCTTGCGTTTTTCATACCGCAATATCTTACAAACCGCAAAGCCCTGAGTTCGTTGACGAAGCATTCCGTTATTCTTCTCCCGACAAAATATATGATATGGCTAAACAATATAAAGATGTTCCCGTTGTCATGGCACACATGGGTTCGGGAGGAGAAAAAGTACACAACATTGCTTTATCAGTATTAAAAGACTCCATTACAAACAATGACGCAACTTTATATGCCGATATTTCCTGGGTTGATTGCAATGACCCCGCTAAACCGAATATCATAAAAGCAATAAAAATGCTTAAAGAACATGAAAAAGGAGATATGACTTCCAGGCTTCTCTTCGGTTCCGATGTTCCCGTGGGTGAATTTAAAACAGGCATGCAAATCGGGGACGTTAAATATACGGGAGAACAATTCTACCAAAACAGTATTACGGATACAAAAAATGCAATCAAAAAAGCATTCCCCGAAGAAGGCGACAGCTTAATCGATAAAATATTTTATAAAAATGCAAAAAATCTGTTTTTCAAAAATGCCGAGAAAAAACAAAATACGGTTGTTGAAAATATACCGCAAGATAAGGAGGAGGCAATTAAAACAATTGCGGCAAAATTAAGCGGTTCTCAATCAAATGAGCTTCCCGCACTGCCTCCGCCAAGTGAAGAAATAAAAAACAATGACGGCTTTTGGCAAAAAATCAGTGCGTTCGCAAAACAAAATAAAACCGCCTGCATTGCATTCGCAGGGGCACTTGCCGTTGCAGGAATAACAACTGCTGTTATTGTTTCGCACAAGAAAAAGAAATCACAGGGAATAAATAATGCTTCCGCAAGTATAAAGGCAAGCGTTAATGTTCCGTTACAAAAAAACAATACGCCGAAAGTTTTTACGGAATTTTCGACTTTTGCATGATTTCTATACTTAATCACCAAAGATAAAAAGTATTAAATCATTTTTCTTTGCATATTCTTTTAAATAAGATTGTTGATTTTCAACAAATGAATTAACAATTAATGTTCCGTCGTCTTTATTCCTCGGGAAAAAATCATATTCACGCAAATTATCGTATGCAAACAGCCCCATTACCCGAGGATTGGAAACGAACATTTCATTATACTCTCGCATTCCCAACCTGCAATGCGAATTTATATTTGCAAATGCTTCAATTAATTTTTGACGATATTCTTTCGGCTCTATTTCAATTATTGATTTGTTTTTGTTCGTATTCGCAAATTCAATATATTCTTTATCGTTTAATCCCAATGTTTCTTTTATCAGTTCGGAAACAAAGGCTCTGTTTTGTATGTAAAATTTTTCGGTAGCATAGTTTTCTTTAAACTTTTTTATATCTTTTTTGTATCCGGAACCCGAATCCGTTTTCCCGCCGCCATATACATATTCCGAATCAACATCCAAAATTACCCCTTGCGGTCTGAAAAATTTATATTTACTTTCCGGGCGTTCCGCATAACTTACGGATAATAATGCTTCCGAATCGGGTTGAGAAAATGCATTGAATTTTATTAAATCCTGCTTTTTGTCCAATCCGTGTACGAAAAATTTTATGTTTCCGGTATCAATTTCACTTCCGTCATTTTGATTTCTTATAAGTATGCCTCTTGATTTTGTTCCTTTCGGAAAACCTATCGCTTGCCAATCTTCAACTTCATTATATTTTATTGCGGTTATTCCGCTTGCTGTTTTATATAATCCCTTTATGTTTGTCGAACCGTCATCATTTACGATTGTAATATATTTATCAAGTTCGCTTGCTTTCGGTATTTTTGTCACCGGCAAAACAGGTTCCGTTTTTTTTAATATTTCCGTATATGCGGTTATTCTTTCTGCAAAATTATCAAAGTTCTTATTCTTACACAAATAGAAATCATCATTCTTTTTAACAGCTTTCATATCGGCAATCGTAAATATTTGTGCCATTTTGAACATATCACCGTTTCTAAATTCAAAAGCTACGGATTGCAAACGTTTATTTAAAATCTCCTTATTTTGCGAATTCACCGTGTTTGTATAATTATACCATTCGTGATTTTTTATTAACGTATATAACTTATTTTGTTCTTCTTTTGTCAGATTATATTTTTTTGTCAAATAAAAAGAATCAAACGAACTTTCTTGTGCATGCGTATTATCAACACATCCTTCCGCTTTTGAAATATCATGGTACATTGCGGCAAGCAACATAACTTTTTTATCCGAATCGTTCAATTTCTTATAATTGGGATTTTGTACGATTTTTTGCATTACTTTCAGCGAATGTTTCATTATGTCAAAATCATGCGTATGATGTTGTTTTTTATTTATGCTTCCGTACAATTCCGGTGCAAGTTTTAACATTGCATTTAATTCTTTTTCAAGTGAAGGATTGTTTGATTTTACTTTATTTTCCGATGTAAATTTTATTATGAATTTTCTTACATTTTCAATTCCGTTTTTTACATTTTGGTTTTGTATTTGCATTAATCTCTGTTCATAATTTACATCCTGAGGATAACCGAAGAGTGATAATTGTTCTTTCTGCCGTCTTATTTCAAAACCGTAAAAATCGAATATCTGTTGACGTTCATTAACGGATAAATCTTTTAATGAATTAATAACATCGTGTATAAATTCATCTTTTTTATACATTGTGTCAATTTTTAATTTATTAAATTTTTTATCGGGCAATCCCTCCAATATTTTTGACATATTTGTCATTCTTTTTTCAAACTCACTAACTTCATCGGCCGTTAACTCCTTTGTTTCAATGCCGATTGAGCTTGCTATTTGAGGCAATAACGAACAATATTCTTCTCTGCTGTTTGGAATTAACGGGAAATTTTGTTTTTGTTTGTTACTTAATTCAAACATTCCGTTATTATTTCTTACCATTTCTCTCAGAATATTTTTTCTTTCCGCAAGAGAAATTTCATTTATACTTTCGACTTTATACAAAGAAGCTAACCGGCTTGTCGTTATTAAATCCGGTATTCTGTCGGTGATTTCTTCAAATTTCTCTTTTCCCGTATTTCTAATCAATTTTTCTATGCTCTCCGTATTTATTTTCCCATAGCATTGTATAAGTTTTTTGAATGTTTCTTTTGATATTTCATAATTTTGTGCAAAATTAATAATTTCTTCATTATAATAACGCTGTGATTTATTTGATATATTTTTTAAAATATGACTTAATGTATTTTTTACAAGTTCACTTTTATTAAGTTTTGAAGATTTTATATAGTTATTTAAAAAATTTTCTATTTCATCATACGCTTCATCTTTCGATGTTCGCAACATTAAATCATACATATTGCTTCGCAAATTCTCATTCTTAAAAAGGATTTCATTTTCAACATATTTATCAAATAATCTTAGTCGCTTGTCATTTTCCACATCCTCCGAAACAAAAGACATTAAGTGGAATATATTATCAATATCCTCTCTCGCATAATTATCGATATTTCCGTTACAAAAATATCTTTCCATTAATTTTACAATTATTTCCGCTTTCTTTTTCGACAACATTGCATTTTTTAATGTATTTTCAATATTTTCGTTTATATACTTATTTCCCGATAATTCATTATTTGATAAATATTTATCGCAAATTATTTCAATTGCGGTTTCTTCCCCTTCATTCGTAATTTTGTTAATCATATTACCGATTACATTATTGATTAAATTATTTTTATTCCATTTCTCATCAAATAAATATTTATCAAATAATTTCGATTTTATATTATATCCTGATTTTGTGCATACCGTATGAAGAATTGACCATATTAATCTACTCAGATTTTCATTTTCGTATAATTTAGGGTTTAAAGAATATATATCTGCAATTTTAGTTTTTACGTCTGCGTTTTGAGCGGAATTACAATATTGTAATATTATAATTATGTTATTTTTTATCCCTTCATTTTCCGACAAAATTTTATTAGATAATATTTTATCCGCAACTTTAATTTTGGCGTTTGCTTCTTCTTTCGTATTGCAATTAAAGGCAACAAATGCAAGTTTTTCCTTTATTTTTTTACAATTTTGCCAATTTTTATCGGATAAATATTTATTTATAATCGCAATTGTACCTTTTTGACCGTTTTCTTTGAAAACACCGCTCGTTATTTCTCCAATGATATTGCGTACTGTTTCATTATTATTCCAGTTTTCATCACCGGCATATTTATCCAGCAATTCCGATTTTGATTCATATTCTTCATCGGAGTTTATGTTATTTAAAATTTTTTGAATATTATTTCTTATACCATCATTTTCATATAACAGTTTGTTCGAAACAATCTTTTGCAAAATTCCCGATTTATAAGAAAGATTTTCTTTTTTACAATCAAAATCCGACATCTCAAAATTTTGATTTACAAGGTTACTATATTGATTAATTAAATCATTAAATTTTTTACGATTTTCATAATGCTTCTCATCTCCGCAAAAGGTTATAAATGCCGTATTATAGCTTTTTATTGCATTACTTGCCGTTAAAGAAAAAGAAAAACCATTTTCGTTTGTATTTGGTTTTGTTTGTCTTTCTTCGCTTTTGACGGTTGCAGGGAATATAAAATTTATCTGATTTACATTAGGAGATATTTTCATATTTTTTCTTTAGATTTTACTTCTGTTATTCTAAAGGTTCATAAATATAATTTTTGCGGGGTAATTTTTAATCGGTCAATTTTTTTGATTACTTTGTTTTTATAAATATAAACGGGTAACAAATAAAGGAAATATTATGCAAATAAACGGAATAAACGGGATTTACTCAACTCCCGCAAGAAATATTCAACAGAAAACAAACGAAAAAACAAAAAATCAGCCGCAATCAACTTCCTTCGGGAATTTTAATCCGTTTTTATCATCCTGCAATCCTGAGGAAATCGAACAATATAAAAAAGATTTTTCAAATACACTGAGCAATAAAAAAGAAGAACTTTATACGGTTTTGGATAAAATGAGTTTCACCGACTTTGAAAACGGAAACAAAATAAATGTTGTTGATTCTCTAAAATCTTTATTTGGCGATAAAACGGAATATAAAACCATTGATAACTTACTGCATAAAACAGCGGAAGGGAATATCGAAAATATTTTACAAAACGGATTTGATACTTCAAAAATATCAAAAACGGAATACGGTCCCGGTATTTATTTCGGATTTAGCGAAGGTGCATTGGATATTTATTCCGGAGTTACTTTAAAATCCGAATATGAAGGCAACACCGCACACGGTGCAAACATTGATAAATATAACGAATTGAAAAGAGATATGGTTTGCGAACTTTCAAAAGCATTGAATAAACCTATGATATTTTCTCAATACGGTATGGCGGAACATGAAGTAATGTCACAATTTGTTAACGAATATTGCATGCAAAAAATATCCGACGAATTAGGCATTGACGGTGCAACCACTAACTCTCGTGAAAATTATTTTATTGTTTTTAATAAAAATGCAATAAAAAATGTTTCCGTTAAAAATTAAACTTATATTTCTTGTAAATTCTCGGTTGAGAAATAGCCCATTTCTTCATGGTAATTAATATCTTTTGCAATTTTTTCAATCGGCAATTTTATATAATTTGCCGTTGCATCAGCATAAATTATACCGTCTTTATCGGCTATTTGAGCTTTCGTTTTAAAAAATCTCTTACTGTCCGATACAATTACCCCTTTCCCGATTAATTCGACATTATAAGGAACGGGTTTTCTGAATTTTGTTTCTATGGAAGTCGTAACCCCGAAAACATTTTCGTCAATTGCCCAATAGACTCTGAATGCAAGTTCGTCAAGCATTGTCGTGATAAGCCCGCCATGGACTCTTTGCGGAAAACTTTGATGTTCTTCCCTAAACTTAAATAAATTCATAACACTTCCGTCTTCCATATTGTAAAACTGTGACTTTAATCCTTCCGGATTATACATCCCGCATATATAACAATATCTGCTGTTCTTTTGCCTGCTTATAACTTTCATTTCCCTCTTCTCCCCATATATGATAATTATATTACAAAAATTAATGATTATATTATTTCTCAATCGGTATGATATTATGTAAAAATGAATAAGCAAAATATGTAATTGAAAATGAAATTTCAAATTCTGATGATAACAAAGTTTTTATAGCGAATGTCACTTTTTATTGTGAGGAAATCTATTACCTGTATAAATTTAAAAACGAAGATGAAATTATTTCTTTAAAAAATCAGTAATATTCTTTTTTCAAAATCACAATTATAAATGCTGTCTTGAATGATAGATTTCGCAATACCGGGTTACGGAATTTGTATATTTTGTCATATTATTTTCATCAAATTTTTTCCAAAATTTTTCTAACAATTCGATTTTTCGTTCAAGCGGACATTCTTCCGTAATGAGTTCCTTTAATTCTTGGTTTTCGGTTCTGAGTTGGTTTAACACTTTATCAAATTCACCGTCTTTTAATCTTGGAGCGTACATCAAAATCTCATTTTTTATTGCGTTAAATTCTTCTTTTGATAAATCCTTTACCGTCAACACTTCTTGATTTATTGGAGTTTTGATTGACTTTGATTCAGTGATTTGCGTTGAATTTTTCGTTTCTTCCGCCGCTTTTTTCTTCTCTTCTTTTTGAATAAACGGATTTGAAAATCTTTTTAATTGCTTTTGCGAATGTGCCTTTTTGGATTTTTCATAATAATCATCAATACAAGATGTTTCTTTATTTACCGCTTCTTCAAGTTGTTGCAGTTTTACGGATATTACTTCTTCCGCATTTGTTCTGATTTTTTCCAAATCTTCTTTTATTATATTTAAATTATCAAGCCTTTTATTTTCTAATCTTATAATTTTCTTATTATTAAATTTTTTCATTGATAAATTCAAATCATTTTCAATTTCATCATGCAATGCGATTACGGAATTAACGACATTATCGTTTGCGAAATATTTTGAAAGTTCCGAAATTTGATTGTTTAAATTATCTGATTTTGTTTTTAATTGTTTTAATATCATTTCACAACCTGTTAATTTTTCTTTGATTTCACATCTCAATTTATTTTCTTCTTCTTTTCGTTCCTGTATTAATAATAATGCAAATTCTTTTTCTTCTTCATTTTTAATGGCAAGTGCATGTTCCTGTTCTTTTTTGTCGCAATCGGCATATAATTCTTCAATAAGAAAATCCAAACGGGAAAAATCAGGTTTATACTGATTTGTTTCACTTATAAAACCTTTTATTCCGTTAATTTGAGTTTCTGTCAGTTCTTCAGGTTTTAGTTCATCAAAAGTTTTTATAAATTGTTTTAATAAAATTTCTTTATTTTTAAGTTCATTTTCAATTTTGTTAAACTCCGTATTAATATCGGAATTAAGTTTAACGGGGATTTCAAGTGATTTTTTTCTGTATATATCATACAAGTAATCAATAGTTTCTTTCTTTTCATCAAATTCAACATTAATATTGCTTTTTAAAGTATATATGTTATCAAAAACAACCAATAACGCTTTTTTCAGGTTTTCCAAGCGTAAAGCCTTCTTTTCATTGATTTTGGGCATAAACTCCGTTTTATACTTATTGGAAGTGAGAACATTGTTATCTTTTGCCGTTTGAATAGTCAAAGTGTATTTTTCTTTTTCCGGGTCAGTTAAAGCACCGTTTTTTAAGATTAATTCTCCGTCAAATTCATCAGCCTGTTTAATGCCCAAAATAATTGCATTTGCACAACCTTTGTCAACCGGATTTTTTTTCTTTATTGTATAACGACCGCCATAAGGAGCTTCAAACTGAATATGAGAACCTTCCGTGTCTAACTGTACAAATCCGAAATATTCCAATATCCCGATTGCTTCATTAAGCGACATTGTTGATTTCTCATAATTTTCACTATTCTTAATTTCCTCTGTTAACTTTTTAGCCTGAATTCCCGCTTTAAACGAAACGGTATCTTTTGATAAACCAAATATAGCGGAATTTCTGTTTAGAGGTATTGTTTGTTTTACCGGATTTCTATTCCGTGTTATATTTTGCGAAAAATTATAGTAAGAGTTTATATTCATTACAACCTTTCCTTTCTTTCAACAAGTTTCATCAAGACTTTAAATTGTTATAAATAATGCGAAAGTTCATAAATCGTTACAATTTAGGACGTTAAAAATATATAATTTAAAATTTTTTCGTACTAAAATTTTTTTGAAAAAGAAAGAATTTATATGTTAAAAGATTTGTTGGAAGAAAAACACTGTTTTAAACTCGTTTGCGGAGCAGGAAACGAAGATGCGGAAGAAGTCGAAAAATTGGTTACGGTTTATTCGCTTGCCGGATGTCAATTTTTTGATGTGTGTGCAAAAGAAGAAATTGTTGAAGCGGCGAAAAAGGGTTTAAAACGTGCAGGCATTTCTAATAACCGATATTTGTGCGTAAGCGTCGGTTTATCGGGTGACCCTCATATTACAAAAGCGGAAATTGATACAAAATCCTGTTCCGCTTGCGGAAAATGCCGGCGGGTTTGTCCGAACGAAGCAATTAATATTTCTTCAACCGCCGAAATTATAAACAAAAGATGTATAGGCTGTTCAAAATGCGTAAACACTTGTCCTGCCCGTGCAATTACTATGAAAACTCAATTAAAAGACTATTCGGAAGTTTTACCGCCTGTTATAGCAAAAGGCATTGATTGTATTGAATTTCACGCAATAACCGAGGATGAAAAAGATGTTGATGAAAAATGGGAATTGTTAAACAAATTATATGACGGTTTTTTGTGTATATCGCTTGACCGTTCACAACTCGGTGATATTCGTTTAAAGAAACGTGTTGAGAGATTGGTTTCAAAAAGAAAACCTTATACAACGATTATTCAGGCAGACGGAGTTGCCATGAGCGGAAATGATGATGAATATTCAACAACATTGCAGGCGGTTGCGACGGCTCAAATGTTTCAAAATTCAAATATTCCGGCATATATTATGATGTCGGGCGGAACAAATACAAAATCAACGGAACTTGCAAAATTATGTTCGGTATCCCCGAATTGTTTGGCTGTCGGTTCTTATGCGAGAAAAATAATAAAGAAATATTTGTTAATTGATAATTTAGCGGAAGATAAAAAAATGTTATCAGAAGCGGTTGCCGTTGCAAAATCGCTTGTTGATGTTTCTTTAAGGAACATGAAAAATGATTAACGTTTCAACGGATAATTGGACAATAAAAAATATTGATACCGTATTGTTTGATAAAGACGGAACATTTATTGACCTGCATTATTTTTGGGGCAAAATGACCTGTCTCAGAGTCGAACGAATTATAAGCGAATTTGGGTTGAACAACGGATTATTTAATGAACTGTGTTTTTTGCTCGGTTACGACGTAAACAACAAACGGATGGAAGAAAACGGAATTACCGCTTTATATTCACGCTCAAAAATTATTGAAATTTTTAGAAATGATTTGTTAAAGTACGGAGTTAATACGACGGAGAAAAAATTAACGGAATTGTTTGATGAAGTAAATATTGATTTTTATAAAAACATAAACGAATATACAAAACCGATTGAGTCCGCAATAAATTTCATAAAAGAAATTAAATCACATAACATAAAAACAGGAATAGTAACGTCCGATTCCGTTGAATCCGCAATGATTACTTTGAAATATTTTAATTGGGAAAACTTATTTGATGTCGTAATAGGAAGAGAATCTTCTCCTTACACAAAAGAAAGCGGAGAACCGACAAAACTTGCACTGTCAAAACTTTCTTCCGCACCCGAAACAACACTTATGACGGGCGATGCACCGATGGATTATATTTCTGCAAAAAATGCGGGAATAAAAAATATAATACTCGTTGCAAGCGGACAAATATGCAAAGAAAACCTGTTAAAAACAACTCACTATGCGGTTAATTCAATGAAAGAACTCATAATAACAAATTCAACGGACATCGAGAATACAAATTAAGCAAAGTACGTAAAGTGAATGCCCGAATTTTTAAGATTATTCATAAAACTTTCGGAGGTACAGGAATTAATATTAAAAAAGACTCCGTCATTTGTATAAACGGGGAAGTTAGGCTCATTCGGATTATTGTTTAAATTTACCCCGAAACGTCCCGCCATATATCCTAAATTTATCAAATCATTACCCGATAAATTTTCACCGTTTTGCTTAACTTGTGTCGTCGGTATAAAATAAGTATCTCTCGTAACTTGCATTAACTTCTCCTTTTGAATAAAAAAATTATTTTTACTTTATTTTATATCGAATAATAAATTCATACAATAATTGCTTTAAAAGCAGAGAAAAAACAGCCCCGCCTTCATTTCTTAGCACCGAATTATTAATAATTAATTTATTACTTTTTGTGTTTTAAATTCTTTGGTTTGACATACCTTATAACCATTATTCCGAGAATAAGACGGGTCGAGATAAAAATTACCCGCCCCGCCGTATTATTATATGTTTAATTTGTGCAATGGCTTGCGTTATCTTTTGCCAATTCAGCTAAATCGTGTGCGTATCTCTAATACGGCAAGTTCTCTATGAGAGTCGGAAAATCATTCTCATTAATAAATTCATAAATTTGTATCGGTTCGGGTTTATGAATTTTATAAGCTAAAAACCGATTGAAATTTTTATCTTTTAATTTTTCTTCATAAGTTTTATCTTCGTATGTTTTATCCGGTTTTACTTCATTGTTTTTTGTATTTACATAACCTTTTTTATAATCCAATACATTTTTATTCGGAAGGAAATATACACCGTATTTTTTACTTTCGTCATTAAAACCGAGTTTTTTATAAAGCCCCGTTGAAGAAGCGTTATTTGCGTGTGTTTTTACGTGAATACCTTTATAATCGTTTGCGATTGTCCATTTTTCAACTTCTTTTACGAGTTTTTTCGACAACCCCTCTCCCCTGTTTTCTTTTGAAACAAAAAGACTTTGAATTGTCGTAAACGGACACATGTCAATTGTTGAATACGAAGTCGAAACATGTATAAATCCTGCGGGCTTTTCACCTTTGTTCAAAACAAAAATTTTATCGCCGTTATTTAAAACCGTTGATAAATAATTATCCAATTTATCTTCATCAACTTTTTGGTTCATTCCTTCCTGATATTTTTTATACAAAGGAGCAACCAAATCCCTGTTTTCGGCATTTATTTCCGTAAAATCTTCACTCGGAACGTACTTTGCACCTTTAAAATTTACATTAATAACATTATAATTTTTTAATAAATCAAGTGAATTTTTTTGTGCGACATTCACTTCCGTTTTATTTAAAGCGGACGGCTTTGAATGTTTTACGGAATTAAAATTTACATTTTGAAAATAATTTGTTGATAATGCGGATACTCTCATAATATACTCCCTCTATGTACACATATATAAACACAAGAGAATTATATTACAAACCTCATAAAAAAAATCATAAATTTTCGAATTTTTTACAAAAAGTAATTAAAATCCCAAATTTTCACCAACCAAAATTACCTTAATTCGCTTTTGCTGCAAACACAATCTTGTAATAACGATATTTGAACAAATCGAATCGGGAGATGTACAATCGTGGCAAGTGCCGGATAATGCACAAGGTGTTTTTCGCTCCGATAAAGCGGAAATTCGTTGAATATTAACGGGAGCGGAATACTCTCTTGCACGTTTTAAGGCAGAATCCAAATCAGGCATGATTTTATTAACACCCGCAACAACAATCACGTTGTCAGGACCGAAAATCAAAGCGGAAACTCTGTTGCCGACACCGTCGATATTAACGAGTTCGCCGGTCATTGAAATTGCGTTTGAACTCATAAAAAACGAACCGCAGGTTAAAGCCTGTTTTGAAAGCAACAGTTTTTCTTCACGGGTTTTTGCGGCATTTCTGTCAATAATATTATAATTATTTTCTTTTAAATATTTAATCAATCCGATTTCTTCAAGAGTAACCGACCCGCCCCAAGAAACGCTTTTGTTTTTATCGACAAACTCAACAGCTTTCACAAGTGCCTGTTCTTTTGTTTCAACGTAACAAGCGTCAAAAAAGCGTTTATTCAATGCGTCTACGGTTTTTTCGGCTATTAAACGATTTCTTTTTAAAATATATTCGGATTGATTATTCATAATATTCCTCCAATAACAAATCAATATAATTTTTATTAAAAGAAAGTTTTTCCGCAACCTCCATTTTACTTAAAAGCGTATTTACGGCAGAGAACGAGAGTTTTTTTTCGTTATACAAATAAGAAACATAATCGGAATGACATTTATTTTTTGCCGCAACATAGTGAATAAGCGAATATCCCCAATGTTTTACTTCATATATCGGCAAAATATATTTTTCAATTGCCTGCAATAAAAAATCAATATTGTAATTACCGTTTTTTGAAGCATTCAAATATTGTGCAATCAATTCGGTCGGAACATTTCCCGCACGTTTTCCCATTCCGTACAAAGAAGAATCAATGATAATATTTCTTTCATCATTAATATTAACAAGCTCAACGGAATTTGAAAAAGCCGTCTGCATATTATTGTGAGCGTGATAACCGATTGTAATATTTTCTTTTAACGAATTATTAAACAAATCATAATAATCAAGAGTTTCTTTCTTGTTCAACAGCCCGTATGTATCAACAATATAAACGGTCTGCGGATTAACGCAATTAACGTCTTTTAAAAATGCCGTGAGTTCGTTTTTTGAATATCCCGTAACGGAAACGGGGTTAAGGCTGACATTATAATTAAGATTTTGTAAAATTTCGCAAAATTCCAAAGCACGGGCAATGGAATTTTTTTTAAACATTAAACGAATACCGTTTAAAGAAGTTGAAGAAGATATGTTTAATTTTTCGAAATTATATTTTGAAAGGTCAATCATAGCAACGACATCAGTCATTTTATCGACAATATTGCCGGCTAAATCGTCAAAAAAATCGATACAAGGGTTTAAAGCGGACTCAGGGTTAAAAATAACGTTATTATCCGTAAATCCGGATTCAACAACATCAATACGGGAATTATTTAACGCTTGCAAAATTTGAAAAATACAATCCTTGCCAAACAGCCAGTTATTAAGAGAACCGCCGTCACGCAAAGTACAATCCAGAATTTTAATATTTTTCTTTTTCATTATATTTAACCGTAACGACTGTATTTTATATCAATTAAAAAAACTATTCAATTAATAATTAACATAAGTTCTTAATAAAGAAGGATAATGCAAAAAAAGGAAATGAAATTTAAAATACAATATATTCAAAAAAAAGGGATTACAATGAAAAAAACGGCAATCTGCACAATGATTATAATTATGGGATTAAGTGTATTTGCACATGACATTGAAAACAAATTTTCTTCAAATAAATCATTTTGCTTTACACAAACGACAAAAAAAACGAAAAATGATAATTTGATAAAAATTAAAAATATGCAAGAAGAGATAAACAATGATTGTGAACATAAGATAAAATTAAATTCCGATTTTGAATTTATACACAACGAAAAATTAATAGGAGTTGATAACGGCAATTTTAAATATTATGAAATAATCCCCGAAGATGACAATTACACCGAAAAAGAATTAACTTTTGAAGAAACGGAAAAGATTTTTTCTGAGCTCGAAGTTATAAAAATAAGCGATTTTAAAAAAGGAACATATACAATTATTGCACACGGTGAAGAAAAAGAAATTTTAATATATAACGATACGAATGAAAATTTTGAAAATTATACAATAAGTAATAATAAAGAAGATATGATAAACAATAAAATAAAATGTTTAATAAAACTGCCGTGTAGAGGTAAAATAACAATTTGCGGGGGCGATGATAAAAATGCGAAAAGATATGTAATTAAAGTAAGATAAAAAGGACCGAAAATATATAATGTTTTTAATTTTTTGATTATTTTTTGCATTTTTATGAAAAATTCTTCAAAGTCCTCTTCGACAGGAGAGAACTTAATAAAAAATGTTAAGAATGTAAAGAAAAGTTCGATTTTCTGTTATAAACCCTTCAAAATCGGGAAATATTATTATTGTAGATTGTTTAATGTATGTTAAACAAAGTGAAAAATGATATAATACAAAATATGATTATAAAATAAATAGAAAGGCGGAAGTGCAATGAAGAGTAGGAATAGCGGAAGTCGATTTACCCCCCCCCCGAGAGATTACAGGCATTCACGCTCTCTGAGGTTCTTGT
>CAZHCP010000001.1:52249-59189 GCA_964531015.1 uncultured Muribaculaceae bacterium | reverse complement strand
CCCTTCGGTTAACAGCCGAATGCTCTGCCATTGAGCTACTGAGGAATATCTATATACTTATATTACCAAAAAAAATATTATTGTAAATACCTTTTTATAAAATAATTTTATAAAAATTCCTTGTTGCATTTTTTATGTTAAAAATTGCTTATTAATCTGCAACTTCTGCATGTTCATCTTCAAATTCGGTGCTGATTGCGGAATTAGCAAGAGCTTCCTTCAATTCGTTTACTTTTTTGCTTTTATTATCGGCAGACTTACCGATAATGCTTCCGATTAAAGCACCAACTCCGGTCGTTATTGCAAATAAAGCCGTTGCCATTCCTGCTGCTACTTTAATACCTGACTTTTTGTCTTTAAGAGCGGAACTTATTTTACATAAGTCTTTTCTGCATGTAACAAGTGATGCCGCAACTACACCTCCACCGGTCAGAACTCCGATTTTTGCACCTTTCTTCGCACCTCTTGAGGCACCAGATTGCTGTTTAACTTGCGGTTGTTGCGTAATAGTATTAATTTTCATGGTTTACCTTTCTTTTTTTAGTACAAAAATTAAAAAAAAATTTTTTGCTATTTTATAAAGAAATATTAAGAAAGAAAGAGGATTTCTTAAAAAAATCCTCTTTCATATTCTCAAACATTCACTTATTGTTGGTTGATATCTTTAACGCTTAATGCAATTCTGTGTTCTTGCGGAGTGAACTTTTTGATTAATACTTCAATTTCATCACCTACATTGTATATGTTGAACGGATTGGGGTTAGAACCTTCCATTTCAGCCGAAGGCAATAATGCTTCAACACCGGGGTAAATGTTTATAAATGCACCGAAAGAAGTAACTTTGTTAACGGTGCCTTTTATAACCTGACCTTCTTTAAATTCGTTTTCGATTGTTTCCCACGGATTTTCACCCATTCTCTTCAAGCTGAGGCTGATTCTTTTCATATCGGTATCAATTTTTAAGATTTTAACTTCCAATTCCTGTCCCAAAGAAATTACATCCGAAGGGTGTTTAATTCTTTGCCAAGAAATTTCGCTTATCGGTAATAAACCGTCAACGCCGTTAATATCAATAAAACCGCCAAAATCTGCAATTCTTACGACTTCACCTTTTACTACGGAACCGACTTCAAGGTTTGAAATAATTTCATCAACAACTTGTTCTCTTTGTTCTGCAACGGCTTGTCTTTGAGATAATATTAATTTGTTTCTTTTTGCATCGGCTTCCAAAACTTTTACTTCGATATCCTGATTAATTAAACCGTCAAAAGGAGCACCGGTTCTTAATTGGCTTGCAGGTACAAAACCTCTTAAATCTGAAATTTCAACGATTACACCGCCTCTTACAACAGAAACTACTTTTGCGTTGATTGTTTCGTTGTTGTATTTTGCGTTTTGTAATTCTTGCCATGCTTTTGCACAAGATAATTTCTTTAATGATAAAACTATTCTTCCGTTATCATCGTCGCTTTCTTCTTTAAGAATGTAAAATTCTTTTACATCGTTGATTGTTAAGTATTCGGAATAATCTCTGTCATTGATGAAATTGTTTGTAATTTCTCTGTTGGGAAGGAATGCTTCCGTTTTTGCACCGATATCAACCAAAAAACCGTCGTTTTCCTGTTTTATAACGATACCTTTTACTACGTCTGCTACCGAAAATTTGTAATTGTAGCTTTCTTCCAATAATCTTACAAATTCGTCCTGTTCGTTTGTAATGTTTGTCATTTTTTGTCCTTTCTTATGTTTTTTCGAGTTCTTCAATAACTTTTTTTATAATGTTGTCAGGAGTCGAGGCACCTGCCGTAACTCCAATGTTTTTTGATTTTTCTATCAATTCTTTGTATTCATATAAATCGGAACATGTTTCTATATGTACGGTAGTTGTAATTTCCGACAATAATTCAGCCAAATGAGTTGTGTTCGCACTGTTTTTTCCACCGACAACAATCATTAAATCCGAAACATGTGCCAATTTTTTTGCCTCCGCCTGCCTCATTGAAGTTGAACGGCAAATTGTGTTGAATACTTTTAATTCGTTTGTAATCGGGAGCAAACATCCGATTATTTTTTCTAAAAATTCTATTTTTTGCGTAGTTTGAATAACAACACCGACTTTTTTTTGAGTTTTGATTATTTCCGTTAATTCCCGTAATGCTGCAACATCGGGGATTACAAATACATTTTGAGAATAAAGCTGTACATTCGCTTTAATTGCAATAACTTCAGGATGTTCGGGTTTACCCAATATTAATACGGTATAATCTTCTTTTGCGAGTTGAACGGCTTTTTGTTGAACCTTTTTTACGTCCGGGCATGTCAAATCAACCAAGTCAAAACCTTTTTTTGTAATTTCGTCAATTTTTTTCGGTTCCATGCCATGACTTCTTACAACGCACACACCCGTTTCATTTTCGGGTAACTCGTCAATCGTAATTATCCCTAAGGTTTCCAATTCTTTTATAACATGCGAATTGTGTATTAATTCGCCTAAAACCCAAATTTTTTTATTTTTATTTTCAAGTTTTAATCTTTTTGTAGTTTCGACCGCTCTTTTGACTCCGTAACAAAACCCGGCATTTTGAGCTAACTTTATGTTTCTTTTCAGTTTTTCGGACTTCCATTCGTTGAACTAGCGGAACTTTCATTCCACAGTACTTTTTTTATAACATGAACATATTTTCTTTGCAAACCGCAAAAATGAAATTTCGGTGTAAATAATTTTCATTCTCAGAAAAATAAAATTCGGTGACACTCACAGCACAAAGCCGATTACTTTCGCATTGCCGTTTTTATCAATCAAAACCCTTACCAATGCTCCGTTTTGCAGTAGCATTTCAAGGTATTTATTTACCCGTTCCCTCTTTTACAAAGAAACTTTCAATACCGAAAGAAACGCATTGTTCATTTTCGGATGAAAATATTAATTTTTGTTTTAAATGATTTTGCTTTATCGTCTTTTATTTCACAAAGCATAACCGTTGCAGTCTTTTCATCTATAAGACCGTCATTGAGCCATTTTGTAATTTTTTTTTCCATATAAACCTCCTCAACAATAATATCTTATTTTGTATTAATTTCTTTTAAATTTCTTTTTGCGTTATACTAATATTAACAATAAAGGCGAAAATATGTATAATCCTAAATCAGCAAAAGCAGAAGAGTTTATTTCTCATCGGGAAATTTTAAATACAATTAAGTTTGCAAATGAAAATAAAAATAACAAAGAACTTATTGAACAAATTATTGAAAAAGCAAAAGAGAAAAAAGGTCTAACGCACAGCGAAGCTGCGGTTTTACTGGCAAGTGACAACAAAGAAGTTTTTGAACTCGCAAAAGAAATAAAACAGGAGTTTTACGGAAACAGAATAGTACTTTTTGCCCCGCTGTATTTGTCGAATTATTGCATAAACGGTTGCACGTATTGCCCTTATCACGCTAAAAACAAGCACATTCCCCGCAAGAAAATGACACAGGAAGAAATTAAAAACGAAGTTATTGCACTCCAAGACATGGGGCATAAACGGCTTGCGATTGAATCAGGCGAAGACCCCGTTAACAATCCGATTGAATATATTTTGGATTCCATAAAAACGATTTATTCCATAAAACATAAAAACGGTGCAATCCGCCGTGTTAATGTCAATATCGCCGCTACAACAGTTGAAAATTACAAAAAATTACACAAAGCAGGTATCGGTACTTATATCCTCTTTCAGGAAACATATAACAAAGAAAGTTACGAAAAATTACATCCGACAGGTCCGAAACACGATTATGCTTATCATACGGAGGCTATGGACAGAGCAATGCAGGGCGGCATTGATGATGTGGGTATCGGTGTTTTGTTCGGACTTGAAAATTATATGTACGAATTTACGGCTTTATTAATGCATGCCGAACATTTGGAAGCCGTTTACGGCGTAGGTCCGCATACAATCAGTGTTCCGAGAATAAGAAAAGCCGATGATATTGACCCGAGTGCATTTTCTAATGCCATAGACGATGAAATTTTCAAAAAAATCGTTGCCGTTATTCGTGTAGCAGTACCATATACGGGCATGATTATTTCCACCCGTGAAAGCAAAGAATGCAGAAAAGACCTGCTTGAACTCGGAATTTCTCAAATTTCGGGCGGTTCTAAAACAAGTGTCGGCGGATATTATAAGCCCGAAAAAGAAGATGAAAATTCTTCCCAGTTTGAAGTTAACGATAACAGAACGCTTGATGAAGTTGTTGATTGGTTAACAAGACTCGGTTATCTTCCGAGTTTTTGTACTGCGTGCTACGGCAACGGAAGAACGGGCGAAAGATTTATGGAGTTGTGCAAAGATATGCAAATTCACAATTTTTGCCACCCGAACGCAATTATGACATTAAAAGAATATCTTGAAGATTATGCTTCGGAACAAACAAAAGAACACGGAAATAATCTTTTGTTAAAAGAAATTGAAAAAATCCCCGACCCGGACAAGAAACGCATTGTTTTGAGCAACCTTGAAAAAATTGAAAAAGGCGAACGTAATTTTAAATTTTAAAATCTTTATTGCCTTTATGCTTTATTATTAATAAAATATTCCTATAAAATATGATTGGAGCAAAAATGAGTGAAGATAATAAAATTATTGTAACCATTTCAGGTAAAGACGGTGTCGGTATTGTTGCAGAAATTGCTTCCGTTCTTGCGAAATATGAAGTTAATATTGAAGATATCAGGCAAACCATTATGCAGGGATGTTTTATGATGTTTTTGCTTGCAGATATCGGCAAATCAAAATATTCTTTTAAAGAAATCAAAGAAGCGGTAACCGAGTCAGGAAAAAAGCTCGGCATGGAAATTTGGATTCAAAAGAAAGAAATTTTTGATAAAATGCACACAATTTAAGGGATATTTTAATGACATTTTTTAATGAAAATTCTATTATCGAAACCATTAACATGATTAAAGTTCATAATCTGGATATCAGAACGGTTACTTTGGCATTAAGCCTTCGTGATTGCTGTGATACGGACGTTAAAGCGGTCGGAGATAAAATATATTCAAAAATAGTAAAATATGCGAAAAATATTTGCCGTTTTGCGGATGAAATTGAAGATGAATATTCCATTCCGATTATTAACAAAAGAATTGCCGTTACTCCCATATCTTTGGTAGGAGAGTCCTGCAAAAATCCCGATTATGTTTATTTGGCAAAAGTTTTGGATGAAGCTGCGAAAGAAGTCAATGTTAATTTTATCGGCGGTTTCTCGGCGCTTGTCGAAAAAGGTTGTACAAAAGGGGATAGTGCTTTAATTGAAAGCATACCCGAAGCATTAAATGTTACAAAGAGAGTATGCTCCTCGGTCAACCTCGCTTCAACAAAAGCCGGAATTAATATGAATGCCGTAAAAAAAATGGGTGAAATTATTAAAAAAACGGCTCTTTTAAGTGCGAATGAGGACGGTATCGGGGCGGCAAAACTTGTTTGTTTCTGCAATGTACCGGGGGATAACCCTTTTATGGCAGGTGCTTTTCACGGCTACGGCGAACCCGAGTGTGCATTAAATGTCGGAGTATCCGGCCCCGGAGTTGTTCGTGCCGCAGTTGAGGCACTCCCTAAAAATGCCGATTTCGGAGAACTTGCAAACAAAATAAAACAAATTGCTTTTAAAATCACATCAACGGGTGAACTGGTCGGAAGAAGAATGGCTGAAAAAATGGGCATACCTTTCGGAATTATTGACTTATCCTTAGCTCCCACACCTGCAATAGGAGATTCGGTTGCGGGCATATTTCAAGCGATGGGGCTTGAACAGCCGGGTGCACACGGAACTACCGCCGCACTTGCAATGTTAAATGATGCAGTAAAAAAAGGCGGTATAATGGCAAGCTCTTATGTTGGCGGTTTATCGGGTGCATTTATTCCCGTTTCCGAAGATGCCGGCATGATTGAAGCAACTAAAAAAGGTGTTTTAACTTTTGATAAACTTGAAGCAATGACATGCGTATGCAGTGTCGGCTTGGACATGATTGCCATTCCCGGGGATACTCCCGAAAATACAATTGCAGGCATGATTGCGGATGAAATGGCAATCGGCATGATAAACAAAAAAACAACAGCCGTAAGAATAATACCCGTTCCTAATAAAAAAGTTGGAGATTATGCGGTATTCGGCGGCTTATTGGGTGAAGCTCCGATAATGAAAGTAAGCGGACTTTCTTCCGAAATTTTTGTAAACAGAGGCGGAAGAATACCGGCTCCTATTCACAGTTTAAATAATTAGACGGGAGATATATTTGTTTTTTAAATTACGCAGATTTTATCTTTTTCACCTGATGTTTGGAAAAGGAGTATATAGAGAAAATTTGGGAGAATATCCGAAAGCGTTGCATTTTTTGTTTTATGCTTTGTCTTTAAAAGTTAATTCTTTAAAAACGTATAAAGCGATTGCAAGAGTTTATAAAAAACACAAAATGTATCCGAATGCTCTTGATTTTTTGACAAAAGCGGCTGCCATATATCCTTATAATGGCGAATTATATGCAATGAAAGCGGATATTCACAGGAAATTAAAAGAATATGATTTTGCAATAAAAAATTATGATACTGCAATAAAAAACGCTCCGACAAAAACGGATTATTATTTGTACCGTGCACAAATTAAATTTTGTTCGGGTGATGTTCAAGGTGCAATAAATGATTATACACTTGCAATTTCGCAAGACCCAAATAATTACTTTTTTTATTCTCAACGAGCATTTTATAAATTTCTGTTAAAAAAATATGAATCCGCAATTGAAGATTATTCACAGGCAATATTATTGAACAATAAGTCATGTCACCTTTATTTTATGCGTTCTTCGCTTGAACAACTTGCCGGCAAACACGATGTTGCGGAAGAAGATTTAATTATTGCAAATAAATTATCAAGTGCAAAATGAAGAAATTATTTCACAACA
>CAZHCP010000001.1:39687-52149 GCA_964531015.1 uncultured Muribaculaceae bacterium | reverse complement strand
TTTAATTATTGCAAATAAATTATCAAGTGCAAAATGAAGAAATTATTTCACAACAAAAAAGCCATAAAAATTATTGAACAACGTATCTTGCCTGAGCCCAAGGGTAGCCGGATATTATTTGCCAATCATCCGTCATTATAAGCGAACTGCAATAATTACCCGTCCTGTTTCTGTTACAATTATTCGGATTATCTTCTGATATTAATTCCTCTCGTGAATATTCATGCCCGTAAGGAAGTATTCTTCCTACATATTCGGGGTGAAGTTCGTTTTCAATCCAATATTCAAACATAAAGATATCTCTTGCAACGACATTCAAACGTTTTTTTCCGTTTGTATCAACATAAAAATACAGGACTTTATAACCTTCTTCCGCTCTTGATTGAACGGCAACAAACATACCGTCGTTAAGGAAAAATCTTGTCCAAGTTGAATTAAGCGATTTTTCCGTACCGTCGAGCTCTTTAAAAACATAATCGCATTGGTCGTGCATGGAATTATTACAATTTCTCAAAATAACAATATTAGGTTCAATATAATTTGAAAAAGCTATATTTGTGGCATATTCGCCAATACCTTCCCGAATATCCCATGTATGAGGCGAACCGTTTTTGGCAAGAGCCATATTCATTGTTTGAGATAAAACGGAGTATGCCTTTTTTAACCTGACAACCGTTAGATTTTTATGATAATCCGCTATCATTGTTCCCAAAGAAATTGTAAATACAACTCCCGTTATCACCAAAGTAATGAGAGTTTCTGACATTGTAAATGCCTTATGTTTTTTGTATTTGCAATTATTTGTTTTAAAAAAATCGAACAATTGTAACTCCGCCGTATTAATTAAGTTAAATAATTATCAATAATTGACTTAAGCTCGCTTTTTTCGTCTAAATCCAACATTACCAACGGACTTCTTACATAATCCTTAATTATGCCTTCCATTGCAAGTGCTGCCTTTACGGGAACGGGATTAGGTGCCATAAATAACTTTCTGAACAAGGGATATAATTTTAAATGAAGTTTTAATGCTTGTTCATTTTTTCCTGATTTAAACAAAGAAATCATTTCTTTAATTTCTTTACCTGCAATGTGCGAAGCAACGCTGATAACACCGAAAGCCCCCAAAGACATCATCGGAAGGGTAAGGCTGTCATCACCGCAATAAACGGTAAAATCTTCGGGACACAAAGATTTAATATCGCTGATTAAATCCAAATCGGCATTACTTTGCTTAACCGCAATAATATTTTTAAAATCTTTTGCGAGTTTTGCAATTGTTGCAGGTTGCATATTCACACCCGTACGACCCGGAATATTATATAAAATTATCGGTAAATCAACTGCTTTTGCAATGCTTGCAAAGTGTTCGTACATTCCTTTTTGCGAAGGTTTGTTGTAATAAGGAACTACCGATAAAATTGCATCGGCACCGGCTTTTTGAGCTTTTATCGAAGATTCGACCGCAGTTTTTGTGGAATTGGAACCTGCCCCCATTATGATTTTTGCTCTGCCTGCTACAACTTTTTTGACGAATGCAAACAATTCATCTTCTTCTTCATGGGATAACGTGGGAGTTTCACCCGTTGTGCCGGCAACCAAAATCGAATCGCTGCCCGTTTCAATTAACTTATTTACTAATTTTTCCAATGCGACATAATCAACGGATAAATCCTCGTTAAAAGGAGTTATCATTGCCGTAATTACTTCACCAAAATTATATTTCATAATTAATTCCTCTTAAAAAACCTGCATTTCAATAACTTTTTCGGCAATTCTGACAGTATTCAAAGCCGCACCTATTCTTAAATTATCTGCAACGCACCAGAACGTTATTGCATTATCAAAAGCGATATCTTTTCTTATTCTGCCCACATAAACGGGATTTGTGCCTGCCGCTTCGATTGCGGTCGGAAATTCATAATTTGCGATATCGTCAACAACCTTTACACCCCAAGCATTTTCAAGCAATTCTCTTGCTTTTTCGGGAGTAATTTCACGTTCAAACTCAACCGTTACTGCTTCGGAGTGACCGATAAACACGGGAACTCTGACCGCCGTGCAGGAAATCGGTGTATCCGCCGCCAAATGCAAGATTTTTCTTGTTTCGTTAGTAACTTTCATTTCTTCTTTTGTATAACCGTTTTCACAGAATGAATCTATTTGCGGAATACAATTATATGCAATCGGCTTTTTGAAAACTTTATTTTGAAAGTCTTTATCATCATTTACGGCAATCGTATTTTCTTTTAATTCGTTAATAGCTGCCAACCCTGCACCCGATACCGATTGATAAGTACTTACAACCATTCTTTTTATTCCGGCAAAGTCATGCAAAGGTTTCAATGCCAACATTAATTGAGATGTCGAGCAATTCGGGTTTGCGATAATCCCTTTATGCGTTCTTATATCTTCATCATTTACACCGGCAATTACAAGCGGAACATCTTTTTCCATTCTGAAAGCACTTGAATTATCAATATATACCGCACCTCTTTTAACGGCTTCTTTTGCCAATGCCAAACTTGTCGAACCGCCTGCCGACGCCAAAACGATGTTTATTCCCTCAAAAACTTCGGGTGTCGCTTCTTCTACCGTATATTCTTTTCCTTTAAAAGTGATTTTTTTGCCGGCACTTTTTTTACTTGCCAAAAATCTTATATTTTCAAATACTACGTTATTTTCTTCCAAAATCTTTAAAATGTTTCGTCCTACAACTCCCGTTGCACCCAAAACGCCTATAACCGTTTTTCTCATAATCTTATATTCCTACCTTCTTATTGTTTTTCTTTTAATTATGCTATAAATTTATTTATTATACAAGAAGGCAACATATCTTTACTTTACACCGGATTTGAATGCTTATTCGTGATTGTTTTCACTCATTATTTCCCTTTTCGTTATTTTTCACCCCGCTTTGTAAAATTTTCTTAATATTTTATTATTTTTTTTATTTTTTTTAAATATATCTATTTACTATATTTTATATTAGGTGTATAATTTTCATGTTATTAATGTTTCGGCTAGTGTAAATATTGCAAGTTCTTAAATCTTACATTTTAAACTTGCATTTTTTTTGCGTATTTTTCCCTAATATACTTTGTTTGAAAGCTCTTTGCCTGCATAATATTCCGACAAATTGATAACAGTCATTTCCGATATTCTTTCCGTGGCTTCCTTTGTATCATAAGCAATATGCGGGGTAACGGTTACATTTTTTAAATTCGTTAATTTATTGTTTATCAAAGAAATTCTTAACTTTTTTATATCTATATTCGCCCCCGGGGCTTTTTGCGATATCATATCTTCAAATTCCAAAACATCAAGTGCCGCACCTCTTATTCTTTTTTCGGACAAAAATTCATACAAGGCTTCCGTATCAATTATTTCTCCTCGTGCAGTATTTACGATTACCGTGTTTTTATTCATAAGTCCGAGTTTTTCCCTGTCTATTAAATGATAGGTTTTATCGGTCAGAGGAATTTGTATTAATATAACCTCCGATTTTTTACACAAAGTTTCCAATGTTACATATTCAACCTCATATTCTTTTTTTAATTTTTCGTTTTCCCTGATGTCGCAGCACAAAACATTCATGGAAAAACCTTTTGCAATTTTTACGCTTTTGCTGCCAATTGCTCCCGTGCCGATAATGCCTATCGTTTTATTATAAAGCTCCATGCCGAAAGAACCCGAATATATCTCCCCGTTTTTCAATGCGTTTGAGCCGAAACAAATTCGCCTTACCAAATTTAATAAAAGCCCGAATGAATATTCCGCCACCGTGTAATCTCCGTAATGAGGAGTATTTGCAACAATTATGCCGTGCTTTTTACAATAACCGATATCAATATGGCTGTAACCGACGGAACGTGTCAATATTAACTTCAATTTTTTATATCGTTTTATTATTTCGGCAGTCATGCAGGTCGCCGTAAAAACCGAAATTATTTCCGCTTCGCTTTCTTCCTTGCTTAACGATTGTTCCGCCTCCGCCGAATTTTCCCTGTATATAATTTTATACTTACTTTTTAATTCTTCGTTAAAATATTCTTTTTCATACTCTTTAATATCGTAAAATACAACCGTATCCATAATAAAATCTCCTTTTTTCAAACATTAACAAAAAAGAAGTTTTTATTAATTATCTTAACGGTTATAAAAACAGGTATAAACTATATCACACCCAATAATTTTTTCGCAAAAGCCTCGGATTCTTCATTTATTTCACCTGCCGATAACATTGCAATCGCCTTAATTCTGTTTTCGTTATCCAAATTGTAAACTTTAACTTTCGTAACCTCCGCCTGCACTTTCTTTACGTAAAAATGTGTATTTGCCCTTGCCGCAATTAAAGGTTGGTGGGTAATTAATATTATTTGATGAGAGTTTGACAATTTTACGATACTGTCGGCAACCGCTTGCGATGCTTTTCCCGAAATTCCCGTATCTATTTCATCAAATATCACCGTATTGGTTTTATCCGCTTTCGCAAAAATTGTTTTTATTGCAAGCATTACTCTCGAAATTTCACCGCCTGACGCCGTCTTTGCAAGCGGTTTTACACTTTCCGAAACATTTGTCGATATCATAAATTCTACTCTGTCGATTCCTTTTTCATTCATTGCACAAGGCTCAACCGATATTTCAAATTTTGATTTCGGCAATTCCAACTTTTCCAATTCCGCCGTAACCGCCGAAGATAAAACTTTTGCAAGTTCTTTTCTTGCACCGCTTATAACTTCCGCTAATTCGGAAAGCTCTTTCTTTAAACGGAAAAGTTCCTGTCTTACAATGTCCTCTTCTTCTTGCGAATGGCTTATTTCGTTCAATTCTTTTGATAATTTTTCATAATTTTCTTTGACAAGTTCCAAAGTATGACCGTATTTACGCTTGATTTTATCCAACAATGCCAATCTTTCATTGATTTCATTCATTCTTTCTTCGTCGTTTTCTTTGGACTCGGAGTAATCTCTCAATTGAATTGCCACATCTTTCAGAGTTTCATAAGCATTGATAAAATTTTCTTCAACCTCGCTTATGCTTTCATCGGTTTGCACCAACTTTGAAATATTCCCCTTTATAGTGCTTAAAGAATCTAAAATATTTCCGTCCTCGCCATACAATCCCCAGTATGAAGAATATGAATATTCCTTCAATCTGTCCGTTTCAGATAATACGGACAGTTCTTTTTCCAATTTCTCGCACTCTTCAACATCGTCAATATTGGCATTTTCGATTTCTTCGGTTTGAAATTTTAAAAAATCTTCCTGTTGCAATATTTTTTCGTTTTTAAGTTCCAATTCTTCCAAATATTTTGATTTCGCAACATATTCATCATATTTGCTTTTAAATAATACAACATTGTTTTTATGTGCGGGCAGAGCAAAATTATCCAACAACAATATATGATTTTTTTGTTGTACGTAATTGTAACTTTGATGTTGGGAATGAATATCCAAAAGTTTTTCTCTGATTTCCTTAATAAATTCCTGTGTTACAATTGTTCCGTTTATTCTGTACCTGCTTGATGACAGAGTTATTTCCTTTGAAATAATTATTTCACCGTCAAAAGGTTCAATTCCGTTTTCAAGAAGTTCGCTTTTATCAAAATCTTCTCTTAATTCTATTGTTAATTCTATATATGCTTTATCGGCTCCGCTTTTTATAACGTCCTTGCCTGATTTTGCACCCAATGCGGAATCTATCGCACCGATAATTATACTTTTTCCGGCACCCGTTTCCCCCGTAAATACATTAAATCCTTTATCAAATTCAACGGTAACTTCATCTATCAATATATAATTTTTTACACTTATCGACTTTATCATATTAACCCTTCCAAGATAAACCCCAGTGCAATTTTTCTTTTAAAACGGAATAAAATGCGTTTTTTTCCATGTTCAGCAATATTAATTTGGCGTTATATTCGCTTCTTTTTATAACAATTTCTTCATTACCCCCGACATTATAGGTTTTCTGACCGTCTGCGGAAATTTTTAACAGCGGTTTACTTTGCCCCGAAGTCACTTTTACAACCTCGTCCGATGGAATTACTATCGGTCTTGCATTCATTGTATGCGGACATATCGGCACAATTACCATTGCATTTAAAGAAGGAACTATTATCGGCCCGCCTGCCGATAAAGTATATGCCGTTGAACCCGTCGGTGTCGATATTATTATTCCGTCCGCCAAATAATCACATACCGTATTATCGTTTATTTGAACATATAATCTTGATGTTCTTGAAAATCCGTCACCTTTTATAACAATATCGTTTAATGCCGTCAATTCTCCGTTTTGACCCGACAACATTATTCTATCTTCAATTTTAAAAGACCCTTTTTTTAAATATTGCACAACTTCGTCTATTTGTGTTGACTTCGCCTGTGACAAAAAACCCAAACGACCAAAATTTATGCCCAATATCGGTACCGCATATTTCGCATAATATCTTGCCGCTTTTAATATTGTTCCGTCACCGCCCAACACAATTGCACACGTAACTTCCGGATTAAATTCATCGGTTGTATATACAGTTGAATTAATTTCGGCATTTTTTAACTCTAAGTGCATTTTGTCGGCTGTTTCTTTTGCTCTTTGATTATCATTGTTATAAAACACTCCGACATTTTTTATGTTTATTTCGTCACCCGTTACTGATTTTATTATGTTTGGCATTTATTCCGAAATCCTTTATTTTTTATATGCCATTAACAAACCGTCAGGCAAATCCAACACCTGAACCTGATATTCTTTATCCGAAGATATTGCGTTTACGAAAGGTTCTACCTTTTTTGCATGTGAAGTTATATTATCCGCCAATATAACTCCGCCTCGCTTTACAAGCGGATTTACGACTTCAAAATATTTAATATATTCCGGCTTATTCGCATCAATAAATACAATGTCAAATTCTTCATGAATTTCATTTTTTACAACATCATAAGCATTTCCGATTTTGAATGTTGCAACCTCGCTTAAACCGCAATATTCAAAATATTCTCTTGCCATACATTGCCTTTTTTCCCAAAATTCAATCGTCGTTAAGTGTCCGCCCGTTTCTTTTAACGCATCCGCAATCCATAAACCCGAATAACCGTTTGATGTGCCGATTTCCAACACATTCTTTGCACCCGTCAACTTTATCAGCATATTCATAAAATTTCCGGTTTGCCTTGATACATTCCAAAATTCGTCGGCGGTCAATTCCAATTTTGACAATATTTCTTCCGTTTTATTGTTCATTTGTTCTTTCCAAAATTGTTATCATATTTACGTAATCGTTTATAGGTATTGTTTTTATCGATTTTGATTTTTTCATGTCGTACACAACATATTTAAGTTCGGACATATTCGTTATAATTGCGATATCCGAGGAGGGTACGGGGGTAAATGCCTTTGAAAATCCGTCAACCGGCAATTTTTCAACGGTAACGTTTCCGCTTTCCCCGTTGTATGCATATACGCTGTTATCTCCCGCACACAATACATAAACGTTATTATTACGTTCATATATATCAACCGGCTTATTTCCGACGGTTATGTCCTTTGTACTCGTCGCATACATTTTCATATTTTCGGAATCTTCTTTTTGTTCGTTCAGTTCGGCAATCAGGTCATAATCGGTAAATATATCCGCTCCGATTAATTCGGAATTATCCTTCGCATCTTTCTTTCTTGCGGCTTCTTTCCTTTTTTCCTTTTTTGTTTTTACGGTTTTATTGTCCTGCAACAAATCATATTGAACAATTCTTAATGAAGGATTTGTTCTTGCAATCATATAGAGCAAATCTTTTTTCAATATTATTTTTGTTACATTCGGATAATTCGTTATTAATTTATTTTCACAGTTATTTTCCAAATCCAATATATATATATTGGATGTTTTTAAATCACTGTATGCAATTTGTTTTCCGTCTTGCGATATCGATAATTTTTGAGGAGAACCTGCCAATTGTATTTTTTCTTTAACGCTCATTGTGTTTAAATCAATTACCGTAAGAGATTCATCCTTTATGCTTGCTACATACGCCTTTTGATTTGTTTCATCAACCGCTATTTCGGAAGGAATTGCCGTTAAATCAATATTTTTTGCAACATATTCGCTTTTTACGTCAACAACATCAATATTTTTCTTATTACTTGTCGCAATCAACAGAAACTGACCGTTTAAAACAGGTTTTACGTCTTTCATTACTCCCGATGTTTTCAGAGAATATAATGCTTCGGATACCGTTGAAGAAAATACCTGTAAATATTCCGTTTGGAAATTATTTACAAAAAACAATTTGTTTTTTAATTCGACCGGAACATTCGTAATTTTAGTATCCGTTGATTTTTTACCCGTCGGCAACGGAACGGTTTTTCTCGTTATAAACGAGTCCTTTTTTGCACTTCCGACCAAAGGTATTTGTACATCCCCGATTATTCCCGCCAAACTTTCAGGCAACACCAAACCTTTCGGAACAACAATATTTTGCGGTAATAAGCCTGTTTTAACTTCAACCGGCCAATCAAGATTTTTTACCGTTAAACCGCCGTCTTGCGTTTTTATCAGCTTTATCAACGAAAAATTGTTGTTAAATAACACCAAATCAGGCAACTTATCCATTGTCAGATTTTCAGGATATGTTTTTATTATTTTTACATCCTCCGTTTTTTCGGGATACGCCGGATATACGGGCAAATACATAACATCCTTGTTATATATAACCATTCCGTCAAATCTTACGGTAGGAACTTTCTTTTGTGTAATAAGATAATCTTTAACCGGTTTCGGAAATTGAGCGGCTTCAACGTTTAATACCGTTGTAAACATTATTATCAATCCGATTATTAATATCTTAATTTTCATATACCCTCATTTTTGATTGTTATTTTTTATTTCTCAATTATTAATTATGCAACACATTTTTCATTTTATCCATAAATGAAGCGGATGTCTTTTTATTGGAATTGATTTCAAATAATTTTTTATACAGTTGTTTTTCTTCCTGCGAGAGGTTTTGAGGTGTTTTAATTTTTACTACGAAATTATGATTTCCTCTTCTGCTTGAATTTCCAAGGTTCGGAACACCTGCTCCCTTTAATTGCAATATCTTATCCTGTTCCACACCGGCCGGTATTTCAAGCTCTTTTTTGCCGTCCAAAGTATCAACTTCAATCGTATCGCCCAGTGCTGCCTGCGGAAATGTTACATTCAGCACCGAATATATGTCAAAACCGTCACGTTTGAATTTTTCGTGTTCTTTTACATATATTACAACTATCAAATCACCCGCACGTCCGCCGTTTTTACCGCAGTTACCTTCTCCTGATAATCCTATCCTTGAACCGTTATCTACACCTGCCGGTATATTTATCGTTAGTGTACGTTCGACTTCCAATCTGCCGTCGCCCCTACATTTTTTACACGGTTTTTTATTAATCTTTCCGGTTCCGTTACAGGTCGGGCATGTCGTAATCTGACTAAATCTGCCGAGCGGTGTGTTTGTAACCTGTTGAACTCTTCCCGTTCCACCGCAGGTTGAACAGGTTTCGGGAACAGAGCCTTTTTCCGCACCCGTACCGTTACATTCGTCACAAGTTTCCAAATGCGATATTTTCACTTCTTTTTTTACACCGAATACCGCTTCTTCAAAACTTATTTGTATATTCAATCTTAAATCAGCACCCGTTTGAGGTCCGTTCGGGTTTGTAGCTCTTTCCGAGAAACCGAATCCGCCGAAGAAACTTTCAAATATGTCGTTCAAATCGCCGAAACCGCCGTCGAAAGGTCCGGATGTATTAAATCCCGCATCTTTTAATCCGTCCTCGCCGTATCTGTCATAAGTTGCACGTTTGTTATCGTCCATCAATGTTTCATAGGCTTTTCCCAATTCCTTGAATTTTGCTTCCGCATCCGGTGCTTTATTTACGTCAGGATGATATTGCCTTGCTTTCTTCCTGAAAGCGGATTTTATTTCATCCTTCGTTGCATTTTTGTCTATCCCTAATATTTCGTAATAATCACTCATCTTCTTTTCTTTCAATAATTCTTATTTTACGGCAACGCTGACCATAGCGGGTCTTAATACTTTATCGCCCAATTTATATCCTTTTTGTAATTCATTAACAATTGTTTCTTCCGGATATTCTTCCGTTTGAGTTTGCATAACGGCTTCATGCAAATTCGGGTCGAATTTTTCTCCTACGGCTTTTATTTCCTCCAAGCCTAATTTTGTTAAGGAATCAATTAATTGTTTGTTCAAAACAACAAAAGTTTCTTTCATTTTTTCAACATTATCTATTTTATCGACACTTTGCATTGCACGTTCAAAATTATCTACAACTTCTATAATTTTTTTCATACATTCTTCTTTGCCGTATTTTAACAAAGCTTCACGTTCTTGTGCCTGTCTTTTTCTGTAATTGTCGAAATCGGCGGCAAGTCTTAAATATTGGTTATTCATATTTTCTATAACCGCTTTTAATTTATCCGTTTCGCTTGTTTCTTCAACAATTTCGTTTTCTTTTGTTTCTTCGATTTTTTCTTCATTTTCGGAAATTTCTTCCGTATTTTCGTTTGTTATTTCCGTTTCGTTTGTTTCTTTTATTTCTTTTGTTTCGTCAGTCATTGTTTTGGTTTCATCTCCCGTATTTGTATCTTTGTTTATAAATGGATTTGATTTATTTAATTTACTTTCAAAAAAATTCCTCATTTTATCCCCGACTCCTCACTATCTTATTTTATTATAATTTATCAATATCTATTCTCAACACTTATTAATCTTTTTTTAACTTTTGTTATTCATAAGGGGTTCAGACTTTCTCTGTTTTGGGATATAATATATATACGGGTGTTATATGGCTAAAATAAAAAAAATAAGTTTTGCTGATACTTTAAACATTAAAAAATTAATATCGGTTGTTTGTTCAGACAACATTATTAATTACAGACGACTTTTTTTGCTGTCTGTTCCTACAACATTTTTTCAAAATCTTTTTTACAGTGTTCATTTCAGAAAATTTACAGAAACTTATGTTGCCTATGATACAAAAAACGAAATAAAAGGATTATTAAGCGTTAAAGCTCAAAAGGGAAACCCTTACAAATGGCAAATTAAACGACTGTTTTTGGCAAAAGATTCTTTTGAACACGGAAAACAACTTATTGAATATTTTATTGCAAAATTCGGGGCAAGAGGCGTTGATACCTTCTATGCAAACATTATTGACAATAACAACGAACTGATTGACTTGTTTGTTAACGGTTGCGGCTTTCGCTCCTGTTCAACCGAAGCTCTTTGGCGTGTTTCAAATCTCAATTTCTTAAACACCGATTTCAATGAAGAAAACTTTAAAAAATTTAAAAATTCAGATGCAAAACAAGTTGCGGACTTTTTTAACGATAACCTTAACTCTTTATACAAATACTCATTATCAAAAGAAAAAGAAGAATTTTACGACGGATTTTTCCAAGGCATTAATTCAAATTCTTATTTTAAATATATTTACACTGATGAAAAACAAAACATTCTTTCATATATTGAAATTAAAACTTTTGACAACAAAAACTACTTCCTTGACATAATCATTGCTCCGCACGTTTTTGACTGTTACAATTCAGTCATATCTTTTGCCGTTAAACAAATTATGAAGAGAAACAAAAATTTTAATCTTTACATAAAAAACAGAAAATACCTTCAATCGGGAGAACTTCTTGACGAATTTTTCAGGAATAACCGTTTTGAACAACTGCAAAGCAATGCAATACTTGTTCGTGACTTTTTTAAATCAATAAAGGAAAGCTCGCCCGACTTCCATAATGCCGTAGTTTTCAGCGGTTTTGAAGTCTGATTATTGTTTTAGTAAATATTTCGCTCTGTCACATATTTCCAAACGGTAAAACATTGTTTCACGAGTTCTTCTTATAACATACTTTAATAATTCGATTATTTTTTCATCGGGTTTTTCATTTCGGTATTTATTTAACCAACTGTTTTCAATATCAATTATAAGAATTTCTATCCTGTTCTTCTTATTAAACTTTAACCAATTATTAATCTCGGTTTGATTATCGTTAACGCCGGGAATAATAATATATTTACTTATTACGTTATATGAATTTTTCTGTGCTTTTGCATATTTTTTTAAATTTTTGCAAACCGTATCAAAAGCATCAACCTGTTTTATTTTTTTATAAGTTTCTCTTGACGAAGAATCTATTGAAACAACAACGGACAATTGCCCCGTGGAAATTCCTTTTTCTACCATTTTGGAATACTTTATTCCTGACGAAGGAACTCTGATATCATCGAAATTATTTTTCAAAAGCAAATCGATTAATTTGTCAAATTCCGGTAAAATTGTGGGTTCACCGCCACCGAAACCTATTCCACCTCCGTGACGAAACAACTTTTTATCAAACATATCTTTTATTATCGGGTATATATTATATGTTTTTAACGAATTGTA
>CAZHCP010000001.1:0-39587 GCA_964531015.1 uncultured Muribaculaceae bacterium | reverse complement strand
TATCAAACATATCTTTTATTATCGGGTATATATTATATGTTTTTAACGAATTGTACTTTTTTTTATCTTCCTCGGTATAACAATACGAACAACGACAATTACATTTTGTAAAGTGATCAATAACTATATTGTCCAAGTAGTTTGACTGTTCCCATTCGCCCTCCGTAAGAAAAACACAGCCTTCGCATTCGGGAACGGTTTTTCCGCTTTTTTGAATTGCTCTGTACGCTTCTTTTATTCTGAAAAATTCGTCCCAGTCTATTTTTTCGCCATGATAATCCTTAAATATCATTGCATTTCCGCCACCCGGGGCACTCATATAACAACACAATTTTACATTAGAGCCGTACACTCCGTTATCAAAACACACTCCCGACTCTAACCACTTGCAACTTACATATTTTTCTTTTTTAACTTCCGGCATTTATCACCCTATTTGAAATTACAATTTAACAATCTGCAATTTCTTGTACATTGCAATATTTCTTCCCTTATTTTTTCCGCTTTTTTACTCGTCCACAAATCTTGCGGAAGGCTGTCTTTTAAATTTCCCAACGGTTCCATACAGAAACATATACGGCAATTTCCGTAAGGGTCAATAGCAAAATTATTTTCACCGACCATACATTGAATATTTTGGATTTCTTCCGGTGTATCAATCAACAGCTTAAAAGCATTCAACTGTTGATAGCCGTTACAAATCGGATAGCCTTCTTTTTTCAGCGAAATTATTTCTTCAACGGCTTCCAATGCAGCAGTCTTTATATCTTTTCCGTATATTTGATTGTTTTCTTCGACTCCCGTTGAAAAAGCGTCCCCGTTGTCCATCAGCTGATAACTTACGCCTATTCCTTCAATCCTGCAAAATTCCGCAATCGGTCTTAATTCTTTTAAGTTTGAAGGCATTACAACGGTTGAAAGATATAAATTTTTCCACTTATGCCCCGTTCTGTGACGATTCAAATAATTCAAATTTTGAATGGAATCCATAGTTCTTTGGAAGGCATCTTTTCTTCCTCTTGAAACATTATGTATTTGAGGGTCGGCAACGGCATTCAATGAAAAAGTTATATTTGAAAATGCGGAATACAAAACTTTTTCAATCTTTTCGGGAAGTGCCAAACCGTTTGTCACAATATTGACGGTATCTCCCAAACCGCTTGCATACTCCGCCATTTCAAAAACATCATCTCTTAAAAAGGGTTCGCCGCCCGATATTATAAATTGGTAATTTCCTATCCAATTATGAATGTTATATAAAATTTTTTTCCATTCATCAATCGTTAATTCATTTTGTTGCACTTCGGCAGGAGTTTTCCAACCGTTGCAGGTAATACACCTTGATTGACATCTTTCCGTATTGTTATAAGAAAATGAAATCGGCTTTTTATCGGGACGCATTACCATTTTTTAATAATCCAAATTCACCTGAGAGAATAATACGACTTTATTCTTGCCTCTTTTTTTCGCATTATACAACGCATGTTCGGCATACCTGATTATACTGTTTGCGTTTTCGTCAACGTCTTGAATTTGCGGGTAAGATGAAATTCCGCCGGATATTTTAACAGGGTGTCTTTCGCTTTCTCCTGCCGGAATGAAAGCCATTTTTTCGACGTCACGTCTGAATCTTTCCGCAAATATAAACGCATTTTCTTCCGAAGTATCGGGCAAAATAACCATAAATTCTTCATCGCCGTACCTTGTTACGACGTCTTCTTTTCTTGCCAAGCCCGACAGCATTTCGGCTATTTTTTTCAACAGTACGTCACCCCATTCGTAGCCGTACATATCGTTTACAACCTTAAAGAAATCTATATCAAACAAAATGCACGATACACAAGAACCGTATCTTTTTGCTCTCGACATTTCCGATTCCAGACGTTCGATTAAAAATTTACGGTTGTGCAAACCGGTTAAATCATCGGTTGTTGATATATTATTAATTTTATCCCTTAATTCCTTAATTTTTATAAGGTTTTTCACCTTAACAGAGAACTCATACTCATTTACCGGATTAACAATGTAATCAAATGCTTCCCCTCTTACGGTAACGTTTTCGGGATTTTTATCTCCGACGAAAAGAACGGGGACGGGAAATTTCATTATACAAGACAACTCTTTTAATTTTTCGGACGAAATATCAAGTATTGCAAGCACACAGTCATATATTTCAATGTTTTTAATTTCATCGGAATTTACGACACTCACTTCATAATCGGTGTATTTTCGTGAAAGTTCTTCCAATAACTGACTGTTTCCTTCCGAGAATATTACAATGTTGCTCATTTGAAATTATCCTTTCTGCATTCCTGTTTATTTTAACAAATTTTTTAAAAAATTAAAAGTCTTTTTTATTTTAAATTTAATTTTTATTTTATTTTAAAGAATTGTTGCATAATTTTAAGATATTTGCCGACCGGAACATAACGGGTATATAATGTAAAATATTACGGAGGCTCATTTTGCCGTATCAAGGCTATAATTACTCACCGGAGTACGATTTGTACACTTCAATGTACGAAAAATATCAAACCGGTACGACATATACAAGAAGGAAAAAGACCGTTGTCAGGAAAAGGAATAAAAAACGTTCTTCAAGTTCGTTTGTAAAATTTTTGATTTTTCTTTTGTCTTTCATTTTGTTGTTTTTTGTTTTTCCCGTATCTTTTTCACATTTTGTATTAAATGTTTTTCCCATTCATAAAAAAATTGTTTTGAATATTAATTATCACAAGTTAATGTTCCCGACACACGATTACCTTTATAAAGATTTATTTTTGGGTAAATACGTAATTAAAGATACAAATTATAAAAATGCTTTAATGGTTGATATTAAAGAATCTTATGAACGTAAAGGATTAAAAAACAGGCTGAGCGAACTGGCTTCAAAATACAAAAGACTTCAACCTTCGGTATATGTTTACGATTATTCGACAAAATCCTTCGTAAATATTAATGCCGACAGCATATATCCTGCCGCAAGCATTATTAAAATTCCCGTTTTAATAGAAATGTTCAGACAAATTCAAGCGGGTAAATTTTCTCTTGAAGACAAAATGATTCTTGAAGATTGGTACAGAGCATCGGGTTCGGGAAAACTTCAATATTCGCAAGGCGGTATTCCTCATTCCATGGATTACCTTGCAAAAATTATGATTGAAAATTCGGATAACTCATCAACAAACATGATTATTGCAAAAATGGGAGGTATGCCCGAAATAAACAGAGCAATGCGACAATGGGGGCTTACAAAAACTCACGTTAACAACTGGTTGCCTGATTTAAAAGGCACAAATGTCACAACCGCAAAAGAAATGGCAAAAATGCTCTACAACATTGACAGGACTAATATTCTTGACAACAACTCAAAAAGACATATTGCGGATTATATGTACCACGTTAAAAATAACAGACTTCTTAAAGCCGGACTTCCCGCAAATGCAATTCTGTTGCACAAAACAGGAGATATCGGTTATATGCTCGGTGATGCGGGACTTGTTAAAACCGCAAACGGTAAAAAATATATCGTCGTTATACTTGTTAAACGTCCTTACAACAATTTGACGGGAAAAGAATTTATTGTTAAAGCCTCTAAAATAATCTACGACAATATTTCCGCACAATAAGTTTTAATGTATTATTTTTAACTTTTTTTTGCTATAATCATTCTAAGGATAGTATATGAAAACATCGAAGCTGACTTTTTATATCTTAATAAGTTTGATTGCCGGTATTTTTGTGGGGTGGAAAGCTCCGGAAATCGGAAGTAAGCTCCAGCCTTTGGCTCAAATTTTCCTTAACATGATTAAAATGATTATTGCTCCTTTATTGTTTTCCGTTGTCGTTACCGGAATTGCGACCCACGGCAACATTAAATCCTTAGGAAAATTGGGGGCAAAAACTTTTATTTATTTTGCAATTGCAACATCTTTCGCCTTGGTCATAGGGTTAAGTGTCGGTCTTTATTTTAAACCCGGCGACGGTTTTGCAGTCGGTGAAATTTCGCAAAATATGATTGATGCCGTTTCTTATATGGCAAACAAAAATGTTCACTCTTCGTGGAGTGCAATGATTGTAAATATCTTCCCGACAAGTATTTTTAAGGCAATGGCAAACGGAGATTTACTCCAAATTGTTGTTTTCTCGGTCTTTTTCGCAATTGCGATTTGTACCGTCGGAGAAAAAGCAAAACCCGTTTTAAACATAATTTCTTCTTTATCCGAAATTATGTTTAAATTTACGCACCTTGTTATGAATTTTGCTCCCGTCGGTGTATTTGCGGCAATTGCATACACCATTGCGGAAAGCGGTTTGGGAATTATTGTTAATTATGCAAAAATAATCGGCTCTTTATATCTTGCATTGCTCATATTTCTTTTTGTCATTCTCAACATCGCATGCCGGATTGTAAAAATTCCCGTTTTCACGGTATTAAGAGCAATAAGAGAACCAGCAATGCTTGCATTTACGACATCAACTTCCGAGGCTGCATTGCCTCAGGCTATGAAAATAATGGAAAGTTTCGGTGTTCCGAAAAACATTGTCGGCTTTGTTATGCCGACCGGATATACATTTAATCTTGACGGTTCGACGCTTTATCTTGCACTTGCAATGTTATTTTCGCTTCAAATTGTAGGAATTGAACTTACAACGGGTCAGCTTATTTTCATTATGGGAACTTTAATGCTTACAAGCAAGGGCATTGCAGGTGTGCCGAGAGTTGCCCTCGTTGTTCTTGCAGGTACTCTTTCTTCTTTCGGATTTCCGATTATCGGAGTTGCAATTCTTCTCGGTATTGACCAAATTCTTGACATGGGAAGAACAACCGTTAACTTAATCGGCAATTGCGTTGCCACAATTGTTATTGCAAAATGGGAAAACGAATTTAATTATACAAAAATGGAAGAATTTAACAAACAGTTTATAAAGCAAAATAAAACGAATTACGTTATAAATGATGAAATAATTACGAAAATAAATATAGAAGAACATTCCGATATCGGAGTTGCCGACGGCGAAAACAAATAATTGTTATTGTTTTTTCGTTTAATAATGTTATTAAGATGAAAACGCATTTTGTCTTTTTGCGGGGTTAATACCGTTTGTAGACATTGGCTGTATTTTTTCCGATATATCGCTAAAATCGGGTAAATCATAGCCCGAATTATCTGCATTGTCGGCTGGAGCTTCTTGCCTTTCCTGAATTTGCAACGTATCATTAATTTCCGTTTTTTGAGGAAGTTCAATTATACCCGAAGGTTCAATTTCTTTTTCGGTATCGGGCATTACAACTTCTTTTATTTCAACTGCTGGTTTTTCTGTTTCACCTAAATCAAAAATTTCACCCTGTGACGTCAATTCTTTTTTATCGCTTACTTCCGTTATATTTGTCGAATACTCTTGATTTTCCGCCTGAGGCAACAACCACATAAAAGAATTAATTGAACCGAGAGAAGTTCTTTTCCCGTATATATTTACTTTAAATGTTTTTGTATCAATATTTTTTGAACTGTACAACAACGGTATTTCATCAAGAATTTCGGGTTTTACAAATAAAATATTCGCATTGTGTTTTTCTTTCGGATTTTCTACGAATTCGGATATTGAAAAATCACCAAAACTGCCTAATTTACTTGTAATTTCATCGGTTATTCTTCCGTATATATCAAGGTTTGATTCATCGGAGAGCATGTTATGACGTCCTTTTATATTCAAACTCATATTTTTTCCGTTTGTTTTAATTCCGTCGGTTATCATATATCCGTTTTGGAACAATATTGTACCGTCCGCAGTTCTGTACTGTTCCGTCTTATCTTTTGTTATTGTATCGGCAATTCTGTTTAAAGTTGTTCTCAATAAACCGTGATAAAAAATATTTTGGGCATATAAATAATACTCAAATTTGCCGAGCATTCCCATTTTTCCGTTTCGTGAAGAAAAATCGATTTTACCGTTTAATGATTTTAATGCATTTTCATACTCCCCGATTTGAAGTGATAATGTTGAAAGAAAATCAACGTTTCCGCCTATTTTATCCTCTAATTTGCAAAGGTCATATAATGATTCTCTCAGGGCAATATTTTCACCGGATATTTTCATATCGGCAATATCTTTTTTTATATCATAATTCAAATCACCGAAGATATTTCCGCCATAAGCATTCGCTTTGATATTTCTTAATTTTAATACTTCATTATCAAGGGTAAAATCACTTCCGATATCTCTTGCTTTTAAATCCAAAACATTTAAAGTGTTAACCGTCAAAACGCCTTTTTTTATTTTCATTTGAGGAATATTCACACTTTTTAACTCTCTTTTTAATGCCGAATATATGTAATTAACATTAACATTTCCGCAAATCAGCTCCATATTTACGACGGAAATACCGTCTTTTATCTTTGGTTCGATATCGGCAAGCATATTAATTTTGGAGGTATTAAACAAAATATCGGGAGCCAATATTCTTATATTATCTTTTGAAAATCCGACATCTGCATTTTTTACGGACATAAGAATTTTTTTTATGTTCATCACATAAATTTTTATATTACCGCTTATATCGGGTTTTGATAAAAGTCCGTTTAACAATAAATCGGCACTGAACGAAATTTCTTCACCGCCTAAAAAGTTCGTAAATATGCTCATTTTATTCGGAATTTTTATTTTTATGTTATTGAGCGTTATTCCGTTTGCGGGATTTATTCCGCCCTCTGCCGATAATATTTTACCTGATGTTTCTTTATCAAACAAAGAAACATCGTTTAAACGGATATCTTTTTCATTTGCCTGTATATCAAGACTTAACTGCGATTTTTTATTTAAGAGTTCTTTTATTACGAGGTATGACAAATAATTATTTTCATCCGCACTCATTTCCGCTTTTATATTTGCGGTTTTGTTTTTTATTCTGATTTCGCATTGTGTATCAATACCGCCGACAGCTTTATAAGGTTGCGTGAAATAAGAGGATATTATATCGGCAATATCCGACGATAACACCTTGCCGCCGAATTGTAACCGAAAATACGGTGATTTTAAATAATCCGCAACCGTACCGTTTAAATGCAATTTGGACTGTCCGAGCATAAATTCACAACTCGGCAAAGTTATTTGATTATTGTTTACAATAATTTCGACATTTTCCGCTGATATATTACTTTTATTGAGTTTTGTTTTTAAATCATTAATCAGTATTTTCCCGTCAACGGAAGAATTTAAAGTATTTACGAGTGCCGAAACATCTTTGATTTTTGCACTTATTTTTTTATTTTTTTCATTTAACAAAACATTATTCAGCGAAAATTCGCTGACGGTTTTTAAATTTTTACCGTATTTTCCTTTTGCTTCCGATGAAAAAGAAATTTTACCTTTTTCAACATCAAACGGAACATATTTTTTTAAATCAAACAAATAAAGCACATCTTTTAAGTTTATATTCTCGGAATTGATTTTCAAATCAATCGACATGTCCTCATTGACAACACCCGAAACATTTACCGGTGTATAATTTACAAAAGCGATTGCTTCTTCAATATTTATCTTATTATTTTCAAAATTAATCTTTGAATTTATCTTGTTCAACTTATACGGGAGTTTTGAATATTTTATTTCCGCATTTTTCAGTTCCAAATTACCGGATGATTTTAATTTTTTGAAATCGGAATTTATTGAAAATTCAGAATTTAACAAGCCTGAAATCTCAACATCTTTATATATATTTTTTATATTCAAACTTTCGGCAATTAAATTAACGATTTTATTTAATTTATTCAAATCCGTATTTTTACCGGATATTTTTAAATCAATATATTTTTTATTCCCGAAATTAAATTTACCATTTGCCTTTAATACATCACGTTCCGACGTGTGTAAGGAAGCATTAATTTCTGCAACATCACCGTTAAAGACCAATTTTATGTCATTGTTTTTGAATACTGAATTATCAGCCTTCAACGAAATATCGGAAATTGAAAGATTACCTTTTATATTTTTATCTTTTGAAACAATAATTTTTCCGTCAACATTTCCTTTTATTTGAGAATTATATATGCTTTTAAACGGAGAAAAAGTAAATTTATTTTTCATTCCGTCAGAAGAAGAAACAATATCAAGATTGTATTTTAAATATTCCGTATCTTCTCCGAACAACGCCCCTTTCAAAAGGAAATGAACATTATCATTCAATTTTACATCTTTTAAAACAAGTTCCTTTCCTTCCAAATAAAATTGCTTGTTAATTGTTTCATCAAATATTTTTAACTTGTAATTTTCGCATATTGAATTGGAAAACACCGGATTAATTTTAAAACCTTTTATTTCGGTTTGTTTTATATTTTGTGCATATTTTTCCAAAGAAGTTGTTAAATCTTTATGCAAAACCGTACTTATTATTGGTCTTGTTAACTTTGCATTTGTTAATTCAACACGCTTAAAAAGCAACGGAAACAACTTAATTTCAACATTCGCATCTTTTAATTTCAAAAATACACTGTTATCGGGATAATAAACCATTGTATGATACAAACGCAATTTCAGGTTCGGAGATATTCCTTTTTCAAAAATTATGTTTTCATTTTCGATTTTGAAGCCTGTTTCTTTTTCGATTTCGGCAAAAATTTCCGTTTTATATTCATTCAAATCAACCGTATTCGGAATTACGATTTTCGCATACGAATACACTGCCGTAATAATTACCGCAGGAAGAAATATAAATATCGATATAAGTTTAATTTTACTCATACATTTACTTATTTATAAATAAACTGCCACTCGTAATTTCGGTCAATTCTTGCGTAATCATTGCCTGTCTGACTTTATTATACTCTATTGTTAATTTGTTTATCATTTCTTCGGCATTATTACAAGCCGCAGACATTGCCGTCATTCTTGAAGCAAGTTCGCTTGCTGAAGATTCAAGCATTGCCTGATATATTATCCCCGATATAAACAGCGGTACCATTTCCGATAATATTTCGGAAATTCCCGGTTCTATCTCCATATCGGTAAATTCTTCTTTTGTATAATCTTCTTCCAATTCATCCAACGGCAATATATCCCATTTTTCAACGGAATATGACATCAAATTTCTGAATTTTGTCGTTACGATTTCCATAGAATCAACATCACCGTTCACAAACGCTCTTGCCATGTGAGAAGCAACCAATCTTGCCTGCGAAGATGTCGGTGTTTCGCCGAACGTCAAATATGTTTCCGTTATTTTAAAACCGTACTCGTCCTGAAGTCTTTTTAAAGTACCGTAACCTTTTTGTCCGATTATAAAAAGTTCGCAACCTATACCTTTGTTTTTATAATCTTCAATTAATTTCAAAGTATATCTTGCTATGTTCGCATTAAACGCTCCGGATAATCCCTTATTCGAGGTTATTATAAGCAATGCTACATTTTTTATCGGTCGTTCCGTCAATAAAACCGGATAATTATTTATCGGCTCTTTAAAGGATGTTTCCTTTACCTCTATTTCGGGCAGAGAATGCAACAGCCTGTAAAAAACTTTTTCAAGTTCGTAAGTAAACGGTCTTGACGCTTTTACTCTGTTCTCAAATTTCTTTACTTTTGCGGAAGAAACCATTTTCATGGCTCTCGTGATTTTTTGAGTGCTTTTTATTGAGTTTATTCTGTTTCTTATTTTCTTTAAGTTCGCCATTTTTTACCCGTTACTTGAAAAAATTTGTTTTATAGTTGTTTATGGTATTTTTTAATTCCGATTTATCTTCATCCGATAATTTTTCTCCCGAATTTAATCGTTCGGTTAATTCGGGCATGTTTGAAGAGAAGAAATCAAACCAACCGCTTTTAAATTCGCCTATCTTTGTATTTTCAACATCATCCAACAAGCCTTCGTTTGCGGCGAACAATATTGAAATTTGTTCAGCCGTGCTTAAAGGAGAATATTGAGGTTGTTTTAAAACTTCCGTTAATTTTTCACCTCTTGTTAATTGGTCTTTTGTTGCTTTGTCCAAATCGCTTGCAAATTGTGCAAAGGCTTCAAGTTCTCTGTATTGAGCCAAATCAAGCCTTAACTTACCCGCAACCTGTTTAATCCCTTTTGTTTGAGCGGCACCGCCGACCCTGGATACGGAAATACCCGCATTTATTGCAGGACGCATGCCGGAATTAAACAAGTTTGATTCCAAAAATATTTGACCGTCCGTAATTGAAATAACGTTAGTCGGAATATATGCCGATACGTCACCCGCCTGCGTTTCGATAACGGGGAGTGCCGTAATGCTTCCGCCGCCGAGTTCGTCGCTTAATTTGCATGCACGTTCCAATAATCTCGAATGGAGATAGAAAACATCACCGGGGTATGCTTCTCTGCCCGAGGGGCGTTTCAGCAATAAACTCATTGCACGATATGCCTGAGCATGTTTTGAAAGGTCATCATATACAATCAGACAAGCCTTGCCCTGTTCCATAAATTCTTCCGCAATTGCACATCCTGCAAAGGGTGCAATATATTGCATCGGTGCAGATTCGTTTGCGGGAGCGGAAACAATAATCGTATAATCCATAGCACCGTAGTTTTCCAACGTTTTTGCCAATTGTGCAACCGTTGAAGTTTTTTGACCGATTGCAACATAAATGCAAATAACGTCTTTACCTTTTTGGTTAATTATTGTATCAATAGCGACGGCGGTTTTACCCGTTTGTCTGTCACCGATTATCAATTCTCTTTGACCTCTGCCGATGGGAGTTAATGCATCAATAGCCGTTAAACCCGTTTCAAGCGGTTCGCATACCGATTTTCTTGTAACAATACCGGGGGCAACTCTTTCAATGACCCTTGTTTTTGAATATGGAATGTCACCACGACCGTCAACGGCAACACCTGTTGGGTCTATTATTCTTCCCAACAATCCTTCTCCTACCGGAACGGAAGCTATTTTGCCCGTTGTTTTAACGCTCATTCCTTCATGTATGTGGGTATAATCACCTAAAATTACAACCCCGACATTTTCTTCTTCAAGGTTTAAAACAATACCGAGCGTACCTTTGCCGTCCTCAAACTCAACAAGTTCCGATGCCATTGCCTCGCTTAATCCGTATATTCTTGAAATACCGTCCGCAACCTCTAAAACGGTTCCGACATTTTTCACATCCGATACGGAATTATAATTTTGTAATTTTTCTTTTATTATTGAGGTTATTTCATCGGGATTAATTATTGCCATATTTGTTTCCTTTTACCAATTGTTGTTTCATGTTCGTAAATTTAGCTTTAATGCTGCAATCTATTGTTTTATCGCCGATTTCAACCGTAATACCGCCGATAATATCTTTGTTTATTATGTATTCGGGTTCTATTTGTTTTTTCAATTTTTCACCCAATTTATTTAACAAAATAACTTTTTGTTCAGGTTTCATTTCAACAGCCGTAATTATTCTTGCAACCGCAATATTTTTTTCGATATTGTAAAGTTGAGAATATTCGTTTAATATTTCGGATATTATTGATATTCGTGAACTATCCGCCAATAAATTTAAGAAATCTGCGGTTGTTTTTGAAATGTGTTTTGAAAACAATTTTTCAATAACATCTTTTTTATCGTTAACCGTGATAACCGGGTTTGAAAAGAATTCCGCCAACTGCTTGTTTGTTCTGATTGTTTCTTCAACAAAAATAAGGTCGTTATAAACATTCGGAACATTATTTGAAGCATTTGCCGATTCATATAAAGCATTTGCATATCTTTTTGCTGTTTTTAAATTTTTTACATCGGGAATTTTCATAAATTCACCTCGTCTATTTCATTAATTGCTTCATATATATATTTATCATGTAATTCTCTGTTATTTTCCAACTGTTCGATTGCATTTTTTCTTGCCAAATCAATTGAAGTTTCGGTTAAAATCGTTGTCAATTTTTCTTTGAATTTTTTTCGTTCAAGCCCTAAAATTCTTTTTTCGTTGTTTTGCAAATCGGATTTTTTTTCTTCGATTTCTTTGGTAATTCGTTTATTTATCCCATGCAAATTTTTTTCGGTTGAAAGTTCTATATCTTTTATATTTTTAGGTAAATTAACAATTTCCGTTTCAATTTCCTTTAATTTTTCAAGCGAACTTTCCTTTTCCGTTTCGGATTCTCTTACGTAATTTTTAATTTGAAGTGACAATTCAGCCGTTTTGGCTTTCAAATTTATCTTTGAAAATAACCAAATTAAAAGTGCCAAAACGATTATAAAATTAATTATGTTAGATTTTGTTATTATTTCAAATAAATCCGTCATTGTTGTTCTTCTTCTATTTTAGACTTATCGATTTTATTTCCGTCAACATTATTGCCCAACAGTTTGAAAGAAATTTCCTTTGCGATATCGACAACACTGTCTTTCAAAACTTCTTTTGCTTCAATTGCGGAGTTTCGCATAAGTTCCTTATCTTTTTCTATTTCGGCAAATAATTCCGTTTTATATTCTGCCAATTGTTCGCTTTTTTGAGATTTTAAAGATTTGGAATAATCAGCCACTTTTTCTCTTGCAATACTTCTGTGCTTTTCAAGTTCCGAATTTATGTAACTGTTTTTTTCTTCCGTTTGTTTATCGATGGAAGATGCTTCTTTATAATTATTTTCAATATAAAGTTTGCGTTCTTCCATAATTTTAAGAACGGGAGCATACAATATTTTGTTCATTATAAAAACAAAACATAAAAAGCTTATTGCCGATATTAAAAAAGTGGCATTAAATTCCATGTTAAAATCCTATTTAAAAGCAAGTACAAGTGCGATTAACAAACCGTAAATACCGCAAGCTTCTGCGAGAGCGGCACCTAAAATAAATTTCTTTTGTAAATTTTCAATCAATTCCGGTTGTCTTGCAGCCCCTTCCATAAACCCTTTTGTAGCGAGTCCCAGACCGATACCGGCACCCAAGCCTGCCAAACCGATTGCCAATCCTGCACCGATATAAGCATATCCGGATAATGTGTTTAGTGCTTCTGTTTCCATTTTTATCTCCTTTATTTTTTAATGTTCCTCAGATACTGCCGTTGAAATATAAGCAACCGTCAACATCATAAATACGAATGCCTGTAAGAAAGCAACGAATATTTCAAACAACATAAAAGGTATGGGCAATGCGAATGCGAACATACCAATCATAACGGTAACGAGTATTTCCCCCGCTAAAATATTGGCAAATAAACGAACTGCCAAACTCAGCGGACGAGTAACCATTTCCAATAATTCAACCAACGTTGTAATTATTCCCGCAACGCTGCCACCGTGCCATATTGCGTGAATGCCTTTCACTTTTATACCCTGATACATATAATATACCAAAACAAGAAGAGCCATTGCCGCCGTCATATTTATATCATTTGTCGGGGAAGCGAACTCACCCTGTTTCAATTGTATTATTTTTAAAGGCAACTGCCCCATTAAATTTGCGAATAAAATAAACAAAAACAATGAAGCAACAAGCGGAATGTGTTTTTTTCCGTCTTTTACGTCATTCAGATTGCCGACAAAAAATTTCATTATTGATTCCGCTACAACCTGTTTTTTGTCCGGAACAATTTTTAAATTTCTTGTAAGCAGGAAAGAAACGACAATAACAAACGCCATTGCACACCACATTGTAATCAATGTATCCCAGTTAACCTGCAAACCGCATATATAACCTACCCAATGCTCGTTCATTTTATTTCCTTTTTTCAATCTTATTTTAACACAGATAAAAAAATTTTTAACACCCCGAGCGTTCAAAATATTCAAACAAATTTTAAAGCGGGAATAAAATATAAACATAAATGGTATAATTGTTTTATGAATAAAGTTTTAGAAAAAGCAAAAAATACTCATAATTTATCAAAAAGCGAAATTATGGAATTATTATCCGGCAATGATGAGGATTTGTTTAAAGTTGCAAATTCAATTAAAAATGCGAACAAAGGAAACAAAGTTTATTTAAGAGGTCTGATTGAATTTACAAACATTTGCAAAAGAAATTGTTTTTACTGCGGTTTAAGAGCCGAGAATAAAAAAGTTCACAGGTACGAATTAAACGAGGACAATATTTTAAAATCCGTTGAGTTTGCGGTATCGGAGGGTATAAAAACAATCGTTCTGCAAGGCGGGGAAAACAATCATTACACGGCAGAGGTGCTGTCAAAAATAATCAAAAAAATAAAATCTTATGATGTCGCAATTACTCTTAGCATAGGCGAACGGGATTATTCCGACTATAAAGCGTTTAAAGAAGCCGGTGCGGACAGGTATCTTTTAAGAATTGAAACAACCGACAAAAATTTATACAACGCACTACACCCGAAAATGAGTTTTGAAAACAGAATAAAATGTTTAAAAGATTTAAAATCACTCGGCTATGAAACGGGAACCGGCTCTTTAATCGGATTACCGGGGCAATCTTTAAAATCGCTTGCCGAAGATATTTTATTTTTTAAAGAACTAAATGCCGATATGGTCGGAATAGGGCCTTTTATTCCGCACTCCGATACTCCGTTAGCGAATGCCGATTTTTGCGGTAATTTTGATACGGCATTAAAAGTTATGGCAATTACAAGACTTCTTTTGCCCGATATAAATATTCCCGCCACAACGGCAATGGAAACTTTAAAGCCGAACGGCAGAATAATTGCCCTTAATTCGGGGGCAAACGTTGTTATGCCTAATATTACGGAATTGGAATTTAAAAAGAATTATATGATTTATCCGAATAAATCGGGTTCATTTACTCAAAACTCCGAAACGTTAAAAAGTATAATAAACGGTTTAAAATCCGAAAATTTTGAGGTATCTTTTTCAAAAGGTTTCAGAAATTCCGATTAATGATTTTTTATTATATAAAATTTATGTCATAATATTTTTATGAACGACAAAATTATAATTAGAAAAGCCAATCAACATAATTTAAAAAACATCAATCTCGAACTTCCGAAAAATCAACTTATAGTTTTTACGGGTATTTCGGGTTCGGGCAAAAGTTCTTTGGCTTTTGATACCATTTTTGCGGAAGGTCAAAGACGATATGTGGAAAGTTTGTCAAACTATGCAAGGCAGTTTTTGGGGCAACTTGATAAACCGGATGTCGAAAGCATAGAAGGGCTTTCCCCTGCAATTTCAATCGATCAGAAATCAACAAGCAACAATCCTCGTTCTACTGTCGGAACGGTTACGGAAATATACGATTATTTAAGATTACTTTTTGCAAGAATAGGAACACCTCACTGCCCCGAATGCGGTTGCGAAATTGCACCGCAGTCTACAGATGAAATCATTGATAAAATTTTTCAATTAAAGGAAGGAACCAAAATACAAATTTTATCGCCGGTTATCAGGGGTAAAAAGGGCGAATACTTAAGTTTATTTGAAGAATTAAGGCAGGAAGGCTTTGTCAGGGTCAGAGCGGACGGAGAGATATACAACCTTGACGAAAACGAGCCTGAATTGAACAAAACTCAAAAACACACGATTGAAGTCGTTGTTGACAGGATTGTAATAAAAGAATCCGCAAAATCAAGGCTTACGGACAGTGTGCAAACCGCACTCGAAAAATCGGACGGATTATTAATTGTTGATGTCATCGGAGATAAGGAATTAATTTTTTCCGAAAAATTAGCCTGCCCGAACTGTAATTTGAGTTTTGAAGAACTCGCCCCGAGAATATTCAGTTTTAACAGTCCTTACGGAGCATGTCCGACTTGTTCCGGGCTTGGGGCACATTATGAAATGAATCCGGATTTATTGATACCCGATAAATCAAAATCCTTGGCGAAAGGTGCAATTTACCCTTGGGCAAAAACGGGCAATCCGTATTACACCGACATTTTAGCCTGTGTTTGTGAGCATTTCGGAATAGATATGAATCTTCCGTTTGAAAAATTAGAGCAAAAGCACAAAGACATAATTTTATACGGAAGCGGAAAAGAGTCGGTAAAATTGCGTTTTAAAGAGTTCGGAGGAGAACGTTACGTAACTCAAAAGAGACCGTTTTCGGGAGTTATTCCGTATTTTATGAAACGATATAACGACTCGAATTCAGAGGAAATGCGAGATGCAATACAGGAATATATGTCGCAAATTCCTTGTAAGGATTGTAACGGAGCGAGGTTAAAACCGTTTCCGCTTGCAGTTACGGTAGGGGGTAAGAACATTTACGAAGTTTGCAAAATGTCCGTAAAAGAATCTTACAAATTTTTCTCCGAATTATATTTGGAACTTGATGATTATAAACTTACGATTGCAAAACAAATTCTTGAAGAAATCAGGGCAAGACTGAAATTTTTACTTGACGTCGGTTTAAATTATCTTGATTTGGCAAGAGCTTCCGGCACATTATCCGGCGGAGAAGCACAAAGAATACGTTTGGCAACGCAAATAGGAAGCGGATTATCGGGTGTTTTATACGTTTTGGACGAACCTTCAATCGGTTTGCACCAATATAACAACGATATGCTTATAAAAACGCTGATAAGATTAAGGAATTTGGGAAATACGCTAATTGTCGTCGAACATGACGAAGACACCATAAGAAATGCCGATTATATTGTCGATATCGGTTTATATGCCGGAGTCAACGGCGGAAACGTTATTGCAAAAGGTTCTTTGCAGGATATTATAAATACAAAAAAATCTTTAACGGGGCAATATCTCAGCGGAGAAAAACAAATACCCGTTCCGAAAAAAAGACGGGAAGGAAACGGTAATTTTCTTGAAATCCAAAATGCACATAAAAACAATTTGAAAAATATAAACGTTAAAATCCCGCTCGGAAAAGTCGTTGCATTAACGGGAATTTCAGGCAGCGGGAAATCAACGTTAATGAATGATTTAATTTACGAATACTCAATTGCGAAATTAAACAAAAACAAACCGAAACCGCAGGGCATTGATGAAATTACGGGTTTTGAAAATATTGATAAGGTAATATGTATTGACCAATCACCGATAGGAAGAACCCCACGTTCAAACCCCGCTACATATACCGATGTTTTTACTCATATTCGGGAACTTTTTGCAAAAACTCAGGAGGCAAAAATAAGAGGATATAACGCCGGAAGGTTCAGTTTTAACGTTAAAGGCGGTCGTTGCGAAGCCTGCAAAGGTGACGGCGTAACAAGAATTGAAATGAATTTTTTATCGGATGTTTACGTAAAATGCAACGTATGCAAGGGGCAAAGATATAACAGAGAAACTCTTGAAGTTAAGTACGGCGGTAAAAACATTTCAGAAGTTCTTGATATGACAATATCCGAGGCACTCGAATTTTTTGAGAACATCCCGAAAATAAAAAACAGACTTAAAACTTTGAATGATGTCGGTTTGGGTTATATGAAACTGGGGCAGAGTTCAACCACGCTTTCGGGCGGTGAAGCACAAAGAATAAAACTTGCAAGCGAACTTAACAAACGTTCAACGGGCAAAACTCTTTACCTTCTTGATGAACCTACGGTCGGGCTTCATTGGTACGATTTGGACAAACTCATTAAAATAATAAATAAACTTGCCGATAACGGAAACACGATATTAATTATCGAACATAATTTAGACTTGATAAAAACGGCAGACCATATTATTGATTTAGGACCTTTCGGCGGAGATGAAGGCGGAGCTGTAATAGCAGAAGGAACTCCGGAAGAAGTCGCAAATTGTGAAGGGTCTTTTACGGGGCAATATTTAAAAAATCTGTTGAAATAATTTCTTTAAAAAAGGAAAACGGGCGAATCCCCCCGGAATCGCCCGAAAAATGTAAAATTTATTAAAACCGTATTTAATCGGGAATTATACGTTTTGAACCCAATTATCGGAATTATTGAATATTGCAAGTAAATCTTCTATTTCTTTTTGTGTTCCGTTTTTCATTACGTCGTTTACATCTTTGTAATTATGTGTAGTCGAACCCAAGAATGAAATAATTTCTTCTTTTAAAGCATCGCTGCCGTAATCGTAAATCAAATCATCGGAAGCAGAAGCAACCAATTTTTCAACTCCTGAAATCGTAGCGGTACTGCCTGTTTTCAGGTATTCGGACTCACCTTGGTTATATACCAATTCCGAAACGTTAAACTTATAATCGGTTTTTCCGTTTTTATCCATGTTGAACCAAATTTGAAGTTCATCCTTTGAACAATTAAATTCAACAACATCAACATCGCCCGAATTTTTACCCGTATCGGAGATTGTAACGTTTTCCAATCTTGCGGTTTCGTTTTTGTAATAAAATACCTTATAAGTATCATTGCCGTTACCGCCGTCAACTTTATCGGTTCCGTAACCGTTAATTATAACATCGTCACCGTCGCCGCCTTTTATGGTGTCATTGTATTTTGAACCGTAAATTATGTCGTTTCCGCCACCGGCATTGATATTTGCACCTCTGTTTTTGCTCGGGAACGTTTCATTTAACGCAGTTGCATCAATTGTTTCGGAATGCCAATTGCCCGTATATTTGTAATTTTTCGTTGTAAATGCCGTGTATTCGGGTAAATAGTTACCTTCACGCAAGTCATACAACAAAGTATCATTCAAATATAAATTTACGGAACTTGTATTTTCGGATTTTTTCGTGGCATTGTTCGTAACGTCTTTTGTTCCGAAATTCTTTAACGTCAAAGTATATGTTTTCTTGTCATCACCGGTGTAGCTGATAACCAAATCTTTTTTATTGATTTTGTAGGTTAATTCGCTTTCCGATGAAAATCCGGTTAATTTAATATCGCAATTTTCACCTTTCGTAAGGTTAATGACGTCATTTCCGTCACCTTTTGCATAACGGATTTCATTGTGACCGGAACCGCCCGTAATATTATCGTTACCCAAACCGGCAATAATGGTATCGTTACCGTTACCGCCTTTTAACGTATCGTTTAAATCACCGCCGACAATATAATCATTAATTGCCGAACCCGTTATTTTATTTTTCTTATCGGCTTCACCTTTGAAATATATCGTTGCGTTTTTAAGGTCATATTCCGTATCCGTGCCGTCAATTAATGCAAATTCGTTTTTCGATTTAAAGAAACCGGAAATTCTTACGCTGCTGTTGTCTTTATCTTCAAGTTCGGTTGCATAATTGATTATTAAATCATTTCCCGATTTTGTATAGCTAAAACCGTCATTATAAGCATTTTCGACACCGTTATTCGTGAAATTCAAAGAAGAAAATTCTAACGTTGTTTTACCCTTGCCGGAGGTATATATTGTATCGTTTCCGTTTGTATAATTGTTAAATACATAAGTGTTATCGCCGTTTTGACCGTACAACTTATCGTTGCCCAAACCGCCTTCAAGCGTGTCATTGCCGTCACCGCCGTATATAACGTCGTCACCCAAACCGCCGGATATAACATCATCCGATTTTCCGCCGTATAACGTATCAAAACCGTTTCCGCCGGTGATTGTTTCTGATTGCGTGCTTTTGCCGTTGTTTATTTTTACGTTTGCATTGCCTTCTTGATTAACGGCAGGCAATATATAATCGTTGTATTCTACGGAATGTGCCAATTCAAGATATCCGTTATCCGTTTCGGCATATTTTACGGAAGTTTTACCTTTTTTGGAGAAGTAATTTGCAATTGTAACAGAACTTCCTTTATCGGTATTATAAGTAATTACCAAATTATTACCTTGGCGAGTAAGAATTAAATCTTCTTTATTTATGCCTTTAAATTTAATGTAATCTGAACCTTTACCCGAATATATCGTATCATTTCCGGTAACGGTTAAATCATAAATCATTGTATTTTCGCCGGCTTCACCGTAAAGTTTATCGTTTCCGGAAGAGCCGGTTATTGTATCATTTCCGTTACCGCCTTTGATAACGTCATTTCCGGCACCGCCGTTTAAAATATCGTTACCGTCGCCGGCTGATATGGTGTCGTTTAAATCACCGCCCGTGATTTCGTCAACGAACTTTGTACCGGTAATTTTATTGGATTTATTTTTTACCGCATTGTATTGGATTTTTTGCCCCGACAATATTTCATTAACAAAATCGTAAGATTTCAGTGTTTCATCCGTATATTCAACCAATCTGTATATTGAAGAATAGAGGTTTTTCTTAAAATAATCCTGAAGGGTTAACGTGCTGTCTTCGCCGTATTGAATAACCAAGCTGCCGTTGTTGTTCAGGAACGATAAATCTTCACTGACAACGTGGTCAAACTGGATATCGTCACGTCCCTGACCTGCAACAATGGTATCATGCGAAGCCCCGTCATCCTTTTGGAATACGTATAAATCATCGCCTTTGCCGCCGATTAATAAATCATCGCCTGCACCGCCGTATAACGTATCTTTATCATTATCACCGTATAAAGTGTCGTTACCGCCGCCGCCATACAATACGTCGTTACCGTCACCGCCGTGAATAATGTTATTTGCATCATTACCTGTTAATATGTTTTTTCTGTCATTACCGGTTAAATTTAAGTTATCAGCCCATTTTCTGATATTTTCCGTCGTAACGATATAGTCACCGTATGAAGTACCATCGCCGCTTAAAATTTCGCTTTCTGTCGTTTTCGTGTAGGTGGTATCCGTGATAAACTTATATAATCTTTCCGGTGTAACAAATTGTGCATTTGAAGATTTACTCGGATTTAAGAAACCTCCGGTATCTATTACATAGAAACCTAAAATATCAACAGCCCTTACTTCTTCTATTGTATATGTTCCGGTACTATCCGTTAAGGTAACCTTTTTAACAATTGTTTGGTCTTCTTCATCAAGCTCATTATTAGTAACAACTCCGACAACGGTTATTGCATGTGCACCGCCTTTACTGCCTAAAAAGGCATTTGCATAACCTTGGAGAATAATGCCTTTACCTTCAAGTATCGCATTATAAAAATCATTTGCAAAGTAATAAAAATCTTTGTTTAAAGTTGTTTCCGTTGTTACTTTCGTTATAGTTTCGGAGTTGCCCCCCGAAGCTTCTTTATATCCCGTGTCACCGTCTTTAATAACATCAGCCGTTTTGGTTGTTACCGTTGTTGTAACTGTTTTGTTATTGTCTGAATAAGTAATAACGGTTTTTTCCGTTGTTCTTGAATAAATCGTGTTACCTTTGTCATCCGTTTTTCCGGTTTCCGTTAATGAAATTTCAATTTCGCCGGAATCCGAAGTTTCTCTATTCTTTCCTGCAAGAATAACAACATCCGGCATTTCAACGGTGTGTGACACACCCCAATAATTTAAAATATTTGATTGCATCCACAAATAAGTACCGCCGACTTCGCTCGGATTGTTTTGCAAATCGGATATTTTTTTATATGTTTCCATGTTTTTTGTGTGAATAACATAAGAATCGTAATATTTTTTTGATATCTCATCATAATAGTATTGACCGTATTCCGTCTTATATGCCTCTTCATCATTTTGTGAGTTTTGAACTGCCCAAAGAAGGAAAGAATCTTCGGTTTCAACGGGGCGTTTGGGGTATGTGGATTCCGTTACTTCTTTTGTTTCCCAAATGCCGGTTTCCTGATTATAAACCGCTTTTTTATAAGTTTTTGTTATCGGAGTTCCCAAATATGCTTCATATTCCGGTGTTACTTCAACAACATCTTTTATCCCTGCCATTGCAAGTATGTTTAAACAGGAATCAATACCGCAATTGTTATAATCCTGTGCATAATCAAAAATAAATTTATCGGGGTGTCCGAACACCATAACATTCTTATATCCCGAAGCACCGACACTGCCTCCGCTTTGGAATACGACATCATCGAAATTTAACAATTTTGCGTTGATTTCCGCTTCGGATTTTGTAAAATCGAGCGTATATGTATCATTAAAAATATTATTGGCAACGCTTGTTTTTTTATTACCGGTTGCGGTTATATATGTTGTTGGTATACCGGAGTTATCTTTAACCTCCCGCATGTAATAATTAAGTTGTTTGCTTGTTGAAGCGGTTATTCCCATTTAAAACTCTCCTTTAATTATTTTTTATATCTTAATATTCTTTATTCTCGTATTTTCCGTTATTTATTTTTTGAAAAATATAAACATTTTCTCCGAATATACTTATTTTCCATTATATTTATTATTAGTACCCGTTGTTGTCATCTTTATAACCGATTTTTTTAAAAAAATTTACAATTTTTATTATTTTTTTTCAAAAAACAGGCGAAATATCAATGTTTAAAGGGAAAATTATTTATAAAAAAATTTACATTTTGTTAAAATTTTGCTCCGACTTCACAAAAATTCATATTTAAAAATGGAACCGTCAAAAATTTTTCTGTTTGAATATTATACAAGTGAAAGGCATAAAATGAGAATACAAAATATTAACAATCAGCCCTTTGTTACTTCCGAATTAAAGAAAACCGTTAATTCGGAAAAAAGCAATGCCATTTTGCATTCCCCGTTACAAATAAGCAATTTAAACTCAAAAAATATTGCCGCTAATTTCATGCCCGTTGCCTTCAAAGGAGTTGCCCCAAAAATTACGAATACGTATATTTTTAACGGTGATGATAAGGATTTACCCGTTACAAAAACAAAAGACGGATATTTGATTAACCCCGAAGCTCAAACCGAATTAATATACGGAGTCGATGCCGTTAAATTTTTAAATGAAACAAAAGAGTTTCCTTATGATACGCAAATTGTTGTTCCGAGAAAAGCGGAAGGAATTTTGTATGTTGATAATAAAGAAATTCCCCTGCCCGATACTTCCGCCGTAATCATTAATGCGGGTGCAAAAGCCGAAATTGAGATTACAAAAGGATATCCGACCGTAATCATTGCAAAAAAAAATTTTGATTGGTACGAACCTTATTCAAAAGACTCAAAAAATGAAATTTTCCAAGATAAATTTAAAGAATTAACCTATTATAATTCACATATCTTTAACGGAGAATTTTCAACCACATCTTTTATTCCGAGAAAGATGAAAAATAAGAATTTTTTGAAAAAACTTGAAATAGAAAAAAGCCCTGCGGATAACAACCTTCTTGACGACATATATGCAAAAAGAGATAAGTTAAGCGAAAAAGACAAAAAATCAATAGAATTTGTAAAAAATACCGTTGACAAACTTGAAGATAACGGAATGTTAATGCACTGCAAAGATGGCTATATCAGGCTCAAAAATCAATATTCAAAAGACTTTTTGATTAAAGATATGCAGGAAAAAGGCTTTACAAAAGAAGAAATCGAATTGACTCTTCCCGTGTTTGCATTGGCAAGAGATGCAAAAATGTCGGGGAAATATGCAATAAAAAACCCCGCTTGCGATTATCCCCGGGAATTGATTGAAAAAATGAAAAAAGCCGGAATTTTATACAACAACAAAAAAGATTTTAAAAAAAATATTTATTGGAAAGAATGTTTTTCAACGGAAAAAGACCTGAGAGAAAAACTCACGGAATGCGATTTTTCACCGGAAGAGCAAAACATAATTATAGAAAACAACAAAAAAGCAAATTTGACGGGCTTTGATTTAAGCGGATTAAGATATATTAACGAAAATCTTGCCGTATATAATCTTGCCGGTAAAATTCACAATCTTACAAACGAAAATACAAACTGGATTACAAATTCAACCGCAATTTCTTCTACTGCGGAAGATACTCCTTTTTTCGGAATATCAATGGTTCAATCCGATGAAAAAAGACCTGTTAAAATATCGGAACTCCGTAACGAAACACTGCACGCACACCCGAACGAAAAAAATAAACGTCAAACCGAAGTTTACCTCATTACAAGCGGATGTGCGGCTTTAAACATTGTGAGAAACGGAAAAACACATATTAAAATTTTAAAAGAAGGTGAACTCGGAATTGTTAAACCCGGGGTTGTTCACTGCGTTAACACCCTTTTGGGCGAATATGAACATATAGTGGTTCAAATTCCCTCTGCCTTCCATTACGGCTATATTTTTAAAACAAATGTTGTTCCGCCCGAAGACTACAATAAAAGTACTTTTGAAGAACAGGCAAAACAAAAACTGCTGAAACTGAAAAGGAAATCCGATTAAATTTTAATTTTTGTAAAATTTTACGTTACAACCGGCAAAAAAATATAAGTTCGGGTTTAAAATAAGTGCAAGGGTAAAAAACAATTCTGCATTAAAATAAAAACAGGGTAAAAATCGAAGGGTAAGTAAAAATGAAAATTTCTGCAATAACGGCAAATCGTTTCCCGCAACAAAACGGTAAAAATAAAACCGTTTCTCAAAAAACGGCAAATATTCCTTTAAATACAATAAATACAAACATATATCCGAATTTTCAACAATATATTGCAAATATAAGTTTTAAACAATTCCCCTGGACGTTAAATCAACCGTCTTCCCGCAGCATTTCCGCCGATGAGGGAATTGAATTGTATGAAAAATTAAAATTGGGTAATTATCTTGATATTGACGGAGATTCAACAAAATACGAACAAAAAATTCAAAGAGAAAATAACTTGGCGTTTTTGGATAAAATACGCAATAGAAACGAACAAAAGAAATTTATAAATTATTTTAAAAATTTAACGGCATTTCCGAACATGCCTGAAGTCAGCCGAAATATAAAAGATGAATTTGTATCGGCAAGCTATTGTGCCGAAAAAGCCTGCAAAAAACAATATCCGTTTGATTCAAACGGTTACGGAATAATTTGTTGCGGATATGACGGGGTTTCATCGGTAGCACATAATACGGCTCTGCCGGGCAGTGACCTTGATAAGGCATTTATTATTATAAAAGGAAATAACTCCGATAGAGATAATGAAACTTTTGTTAATAATTTTAAAGCTCAATTATGGGAAAATACCGACCAAAGAATATTAAGCTACAACCACGATGCCGATTCTTTTCCGAAAGTTTACACGGAAAAACAAATTCTCGCAATTGTCGATTCCATAAACGCAAAAGCTGCCGAAATGGATTTGGACAAAAAAGAATTTCTGCCTTCTAAAAGTTTGTTTGAAAAACTGTTCAAAGAACAAAAATACAAAACCAAAAGGCAAGATTATCAAAAAATAACAAACGGATACAAAAACGATTATATTGAAGCAAATTCCTTCCTTATTGATTTGTCAAAAAAATATAAATCCGTCGGAACTTGGGAAAAGCCGATTGATACCGCCAATATCAGCAGAGAAGATATTTACAGAGCAAGTTTTATTCTTGAAGCAATGCTGAAAGGCGAAATATTAACCGGACAAAACATTTTACGTGATAAAGATACAAAAAACATTGCCCTGCTTAACCTGTCGCAAATCGGCTCGCTAAAAGGTACTGAAGGATATAAAAAGAAATATGTTTTAAGAAGACAATTGAGCGAAGATTTTAACAAATGGGATACTCAAACTCAATTTAACTTTATTAAAGAAATAATAAAATCAAGCTCCGCCGACGAAACAGGGTTTGATGATTATTTTCAAAGCGATACGGCACAAAAATTCACGTTACTGATGGATACGGTAGGAGTAGGAAAATAATGAAAATTTCTGCAATAAAAACAAACAATGTTCACGGCAAGAGTTTTAAAAATGCAGGCAGTGCGGCAACACAAAACGCAACGGTGTCTTTTGATGAATTTATAAGGCTTCCTCAAAAAAATAAAGTTCTCCCCGCTCAAATTCCCCCTGCTTCAAAATCAAAAATAACAAAGAAACAAATATTAATCGGTGCCGGAATTGCCGTTGGTGTCGGACTTGCAATTTTAGGTGTCGTAAAAAATAAAAATAACATAAAAAAAATGCTTGAAACATTAAAACTGAAAAAAACGGCAAAATCTTATAATAAACTCTATCCGCAAGATGCCGAGTACAGAACCCGCCTTGCCGAAAAAGTCGGATTGAACAAAGCGGAAGCGTACAAAATAAATTCAATTGCAGGAACACAAGAGTTGCAAGCGGTTATGGGAAAATATGAATCCGCTGCCGCAGTATTCTCTCCCGGGTCTGCGATATATAATAAAAACGGTTCGGTAGCAGGATTTGACGGAGCAAATGCCATAACGGGAAAATTCGGCGTAAATTTACACATACATACCGAAAATTCGGACGGCAAAGGCTCTGTTCAAGAAATTCTCGACAAGGCAAGCGAGTACGCAAATAAAAGAATGAATGCGAAAAAAGAACCGTTCTACCTTTCAATAACCGACCACGACAGCATTGAAAGTTGTAAAGAAGCGGTTGAAATAATTAAAAACAACCCTAAAAAATATCAAAATTTAAGACTTTTCTTGGGAATTGAAAACACAACAATATATAAAGACCCCGAACGGTTAAAAGGTGACGGTCAATTTCATCTGCTTGCTTACGGAATAAATCCTTATTCCGATGTTATGAAAAAGTTTATTTCCGATAAAGTAGACAAAAATCAAACAAATATTAATAAAGCCCTTCAAAAAGCAAATGAATTGTATTCGACTTTAAGCAACGGTGATAAAATAACTTTTGACATTGATGACTTCGCAAAAATGAATAAAAGTATAAAAACACGACCCGTTGATTCAAATTATCTTATAAAAGATTATTTACAATTTAAAATTATATTCTCGGAAGCAATATCAAATAACAAAAAGTTTTCGAATTTTCTGAACAGTAAAAATATTATTTTGCCCGAAATTGATTATGCAAAACCGATTGCTTCCATTCCCCAAAACCTTGATTACTCAAACGGTCAAACATATTACGGCTATTATTATGAAACTTTGCAAAAATACCTCACAAACGCAATAAAGGATAAAAATACATCCGTGAGTGAGTCGGAAATAAAAAGCCTGTTTCCGGCATTATCGGACAAAACAAAATCTTTATTGAACAAAATAGAGAACAGAACGGAAAATGCAGCAACCTACATTCCGAAACCCGACTTGGCGGATTTTAAAACTTGTGTGGAAACATTTGCAAAAACAGAAGACGGAGTATTATCAATCGCACACCCCGGTATCATATTCCCGAAAAGTCCCGAAGATGTGGTAAAAGATGTAAATAAGTTACCCGAATTATATAAAAAGCTCTTTAAAATTTTTAAAGAAACAGGCGGTGAAAAAGCAAAATATGTCGAAGGATTTTATCCGTATTATAACACCGCCGAAACTTCAATTTATAAAAGACTTATCGAAAATGCAAAAAATCTCGGCTTAAAACTCACCGGCGGACTTGATTCACACTACGGTGACGTATTATCAACGGGTGTCCGTTGTTAATTGCGGAAGTTATTATTCTTCTTCATCCAATAAAGATTTTCCTATTTTTATTAAAATAAAATCATTGCAATCTTTAACAGAACCTTGTCTTGGATATATTGACATATTTTTTGACAGATTTTTTAAATCCAATTTTAATTTATCATAATCAAATTGATTATTTATAACAATTTCATTCAAATATGAATAAACTTCAAAACCTTGTTCTTTCATAAAGGAATAAGGGCGATATGAAAATAATTCGTAATCTATATGGTCGTATCTGCCCCAGTTAAACACACTTGTATTAATTTCAAGTGCTTCCGTATGATATTCATATTTTAATTTCGGATTTTCTTTTGTTCCTATTATAAGTAGCGGTTTGCCGTTTAATTTATCAACTTCTTGTTTTATGGAATAGGCATACAGTCTGTCATTTTCAAATTTTAAATACTCTGTATAAAACATTTTGTTGAGCTCCAACGATTGATAAAAAACTATAATTGCCGTTAGTGTTAAAATGAGTTTTGATAAACATTTATGTTCTTTAAACATAAAGTACAAAAGTAATATTGCAAAAGAATTTACAAATCCGATTGCGGAATATACTCTATAAGGTTTACCTGCATTTCCTGTCAATATAAGAATGGTAAAAGGTGTTACCATTATTAATATGCCATAAAGAAATATGTGAATATTCTTATTCTTTAAAGAATAAAATAATACTATAAGTAAAAATGCAATGTAAGAAATTAATGTAATACATGAACCTGCATTATAAGAACAAGTTTGTAAAAAATTTTGTGCAAATGTCTGTAATGAGTTTATAAAAGTTGAAAAGAAATTGACGATAGAACTGAAATTATGTTCTATATGTCCTTGATAATGCGGATAGTGTATTTTTAATATTAATCTTAATATAAAAGCAATAAAATGTACCGATAAAACGGATAATACGGTTAAAAAGAAAGTATTTAACAGTGTTTTATAGGATTTTTTCCTTGTTTGATTTTTGTCAAAAATATGACCGATAAATTCTATAAAACAAACCGAAATAATAAAAAATAAAGCTCCTATTTCATAAGATGAAATAATAAAAAATAAAAATATAAAGCATAAAATATATTTAATCTTTTGTTTTTCTTTTATATATTCGTATAATGAACGTACAGCTAATGCACTAAATATAACATTTAATCCGTTTATAAAACAAATATCCATAAACATTAACAAAAAGGCAAAAAATGGAAAAGAAACAGTAATACACGCAAAAACAGTTGCCATTTTTTTATCAAATTTAAAAGAGTCAAAATTTAAATAATTGATAAAATTTTCGGCATGTAAGGTAATTCCGATTGCATAGGCGGTAATTGCCAAAAATTCTTTCCAAAATGGGAAATAATCCCAAATTTGCAGAAATTTTGAAAGCCAAAACCCTATTCTATTCATAGATAATATTGAGTATGGTTCAACCCACATTTTCATAATTTCATCATCTATGCCCATTGCACTGTGAGATAAATAGAAACCGAATGATAAAATAACCGTAAAAATAAGAATACCCCAATAATAGTCGAATTTTTCAAACAAAACTTTTTTCATTTCCGATTCCTTTATTTTCGCAATTGAAAAAAGTATAACTCATAAAAGTAATATTTCAATTTCTATTTTATAAATCGTTTTCGGCGTTAAGTTTTGTCAAATCCGAACCGCCGGTTACACGGTATAATCCGACAACCGAAAGCAACTGATTAATTTTATTTGAAACAAGTTCTTTTTCCGCAACCAAACAAATTTCTTTCGCAAGCAAAACCTCCAAATCATTTGCGGCTCCGATATTCCTTTTTTCTTTTACCAAATTATAAATTTTTGTTTCGGCCGTATATTTTTCAAGACTTTCTTTATAATTGTTTTTTGCGGTTTTGTAATCAATCAACCCCGAATTTATTTCGCTTACGGCGGTTAAATATGTTTTTTGATAATTATTTAAAGCTTCTTCATATTCAAATTTTTTAAATTTTAACATAGCTTTCTTTCTTCCGCCCGCAAATAAATCAAAATTCGGCAAAACTCCTGCCGAAAAGAATTGTGACGGTTTATTGCACAATGTTGATAAAGAGTACGCATTTAAACCCAATTGTCCGAATATCGTAAACGAAGGCAAAAATTCTTTCTTTGCTACTTTTACATCAAAACCGATACGCTTTATATTCGCTTCTTCCTGCTTATAATCGGGTCTGTTTTCAACAATACCGGTGTTATACTCATCAGGTATTCCTGATGTATCCGATATATTTTCTATGTTGTTTCTGGCTACATTTTCGCCGTTATCAGCCAAATAAACCTTTAAATTGTTTATAAGGATTTCTCTTGTTTTAATATAATTATTTTGTTCTTCTTTTAACGCATTCAGGCTTTTTTCGGCAAAAAGGAGTTCCGTAACGGGACAAAGACCCGCCTTATATTTTTCCGTTACCTTATTAAGGATTTCACTTTGAGTTTCAACCAGTTCATTTTGAATTTCAATTAATTTATCCGCTTTTATCAAGTTAAAATAATCAATGACAAAACTTGAAGACAAAGAAATATACGTTGCACGTTGAGCTTGTTTTATAATTTCAAGTTGTTGCTTTTTGCTTTTTGTTTTCAGCCGGTTTTTACCCCAAATATCAATTTCATATCCTGCCGTAATCGGAAGATAAAAATTATTTTGAGAATAATAAGGAATTGACATACTCCCGAATTGTTGCCTCGGAGCTCTTAAATTTCTCGAAATTTCTCCCGAAAAATTAACAAAAGGTAATTCATTTGCAAACTGCATTTTTACAATCTGCTCATTTGCACTCACTTTTAAAGCGGCATTTTTTAAATCGTAATTATTTTCATAAACTTTTAAAAGATTATCAATCAAATATTCATCGTTAAAATTTTTCCACCAGTTGATGTTCATGTACTCAAAAGTTTCTTCCGTCGCAAATACGGGGAAATTCATAACTATTAAAGAAAAAAACAATATGAAACATTTTTTCATCTTCAACATCCTTAAAGTGTTCTTATGTTATAATTTCAACGCAAGTATATTTTGTATAAAAAATAAAAGTTTTTCAATAAAAATCATCAAATTATTTACACACTAAACGAAACAAAAGGGATATAAAATGGCGGACGAACAAAGCATAAACGAAGTAATGACGGACAGCAGACACTTTTATGAAAAGAAACGAATAGTTGTTCCCACCGTTACGGCAATATTACTCTTGATTACGGGTATAATCGTTTCCGTAAATTCGATTTTCTACAAATCCACGGACGATGCTTTTATAGAAGGTCATATAATAACGGTTGCACCGAGAGTAGCAGGACCCGTAAAAAAACTTTTAATCGAAGATAACAAAGAAGTAAAAAAAGGTGATTTGCTTTTGGAAATTGATGAAAAAGATTATGAAATAAAATTGAAACAATCAAAAGCAAAAGCACAAGAAGCCCGTGCCGCATTGGTTCATGCCGATAATCAGGTTGAAAAAACTTTTTCCGAACTTGATTTCGCTCAAAACGAATATTCAAGGTATTCAAAAATGTATAAAAAAGGTATTTCTTCAACGCAGGATTACGATTTGGCAAAAACAAGATTAACAACGGCAAAATCCGAAAATAAATCGACATTGGCTAAATACGACGAACTCTCGGCAACGGTTCAAAAACTTGAAGCCGAAGTTGAAGAAAACGAATTAAATCTTTCTTATACAAAAATATATGCCGTTCAAGACGGAAAAATTACGCACAGAACCGTTGAAGAAGGCAATTACGTTCAAATTGCTCAACCGCTTTTCGCAATTGCTCAAAATGATGTTTGGATAGTCGCAAACTTTAAAGAAACACAAGTTGCAAACATGAAAAAAGGTCAAAACGTAAAAATTAAAATTGATGCGTTCCCTCATAAAACTTTTAACGGAAAAGTCGACAGTATTCAAATGGCTTCCGGTGCAAAAGCAAGTTTGTTTCCGCCTGAAAATGCCGTCGGAAGTTATGTTAAAATAGTTCAACGAATCCCCGTTAAAATTGTTTTCACTGAGGATATTTCGGGTTTAAACATAATCCCCGGCATGAGCGTTGTTCCTAACGTAAAGGTTAAATAATGGAAGATAAAAAAATTCCGATTTGGTTAATCGCAATATCAATTTTAATGCCGACATCGTTTTCCGCATTGGCAACAACGGCAACAAATGTTGCAATTCCTCACATTTCCGGATATTTTGCAGCTACCGCCGATGAAGCAAAATGGATTGTTACATCATATATGATTGCAAATGCTTTTTTAATTATGCTCTCGGGTTGGTTGGAACGTTTATTCGGAAGAAAACAATTCATGAAAATCTGTATCGGAATATTCACTCTCGGAGCATTAATTTGCACGTTTGCTCCTTCTCTTGAAGTTATGGTTTTGGGCAGATTTATACAAGGTGTTGGCGGCGGGCCGATGACTCCGATTTCACAAACCGTCCTTTTATCGGCGTTCCCTGCCGAAAAAAAAGGTGTCGCAATGTCGTTATTCGGCTTTGCCGTAATGGTTTGTGCCATATTGGGTCCTTCCTTCGGAGGTTTTCTTGTTGATAATTTTAACTGGCATTATATATATTCCGTTAATATTCCCGTCGGAATAATATCTTTTATTTTAATAAGCAAATATATTGCAAATACAAAACCCGAAACAGGAAAACACCATATTGATTTTGTCGGAATGAGTGCTTTATTTTTATGGTTGCTTTCAATGCAAATCGTATTGGATAAAGGTCAACAGTATAATTGGTTTGATTGTGCCGGGATATGTTGGCTTGCCGGTTTTTCGCTAGTTTGCCTTTCGTTCCTGATTATTTGGGAAATAGAAAACAAAAATTCGTTTATGAAAGTAAGACTTTTTAAAGACCGCAATTTCTTTATAGGAACGGTTATTTCAACTGCCGTAAGTATGGTTGTGTTTACCACAATGTATTTGGCACCGCAATTTATTCAAAACGTTCTCGGTTATACCGCATTATTAAGCGGACTGAGCATGGCTCCGAGAATTATCTCATGTTTGTTTATGTTGTTGGTAATTCCTCATTTAATGCGTCTTTATGACAGCAGGCTTTTGATTGCAATCGGATTTTTCTTTTTGGGACTTGCAACATATATGTACACAAATGTCAATTTATCGGTATCGTTTTTCTTCGTATCCGTTCCGAATTTTTTATTGGGAATAGGAGTTATTTTGACATTTATTCCGATTTCGGCACTGGCATTGGGAACTTTGCCGAAAGAAGAACTTGCAAACGGAGCAAGTTTGCACAATTTTTGCAAAACAATCGGTGTTGCAATTATTGTTTCCATGTCATCAACGCTTGTTGCAAGGCACTCGCAAATGCACCAAAATTATCTTGTTGACAATTTATCCGAATACAATTTGATATTTCAAAACAAAATGGCAACTTGGACTCATACGTTTATAAACGGTGCTTCAAACTCTTTTGCCATAAATAAAGCAAATGCTTATGCCTATAAGCAAATGATTGTACAATCAACCCTGTTTGCTTATGTTGATACTTTTGCAATTGTTGCTCTGATTGCATTTATCCTTATTCCGCTCGCTTTCTTTATGAAAGGTCACACATCAAAAAAATAAAAATATTTATTATTCTTTTATTATTTCTTTTATCAGGTCAACTACCCGTTCTGTCGCATACCCGTCTTCTCTGTAACCTTTATCCGTCAAAATTTTTCAAGTTAACGAGCATATTTTTCACCGTCAAAAGCAAGCATATTTTGTTCCAACTCTACATTGTTCTTTGAGCCGGGGAAAGGTCTTTGAATTCTTACGAATAAAAAACTCCCGGCACAATAATCGGGTTTACGCCGTCACGATTTAAAACAAATGAACATGCCGAATTTAAAATTATCCGGACAAGTTTTCGTTTTTCACGTATAATAAGTGAGTAGTTTTAATAAAAACAATATTTATATCGGGAGATTAAGGAGATAAAATGGAATATAGTATTTTTAAAGAAGTTAAGCCGGAAATAACGATTGAAAAAATTAAAAATATACTTGAAGAAATTGAGTTTCCTTTTGAAGAATCTATAGTTGAGCATAGTGAAAATGTTGAAAATGCTCCTTTTTCGCTAAGAGTGTTTTTTCGGAATTACTACGGTTTGGGTACAAATGGAAAAGGTACATCTTTAATTAACGCTAAAGCAAGTGCCTATGCCGAACTTATAGAACGCATTCAAAATGATATGATATTACCGTTTAATACAAATGCATTTGTTTCAATACCCGATTCTGAAATTGTTAATATATCAGATACGGATAAAAAGTTTTTCAGTGACTTTTTTGGTTATGAAAATTCTTTCTCTGATTTAAATACTTTAGCAAGTAATTATTATCAAAATTATTTGTCTGAAAACGAAATTTTCCTTCTTCCCTTTTATGGTTTAAAAGAAAAAAATGTTGTTAAGTTGCCTGTTTACATTTGTAATTTATTCCATTCTTCAAACGGAATGGCTGCGGGTAATACTATTGAAGAAGCTTTGGTTCAAGGGTTGTCTGAAATATGTGAGCGTTTTTCGTCAAGAAAAGTTATGGAAGAAAAAATATTAATGCCTGAAATTCCTGCTTCTTTTTATAATAAGTACGAAAAAATTGCAGGAATGATTCAAATTCTTGAGAAAAAAGGCTATAAAGTTTTAATTAAAGATGCTTCTTTGGGAATTGGATTACCTGTTGTATGTGTAGTTGTCGAAGAAACCGATTGCGACCTTGTTACCTTGTCTTTCGGAGCACATCCGAGTTTGCCGGTTGCAATTGAACGTTGTTTAACGGAATATGCCCAAGGCTGGGATATGACGGCAAAAAATATGCCTGTAAGGAGCTTTATTTCAAAAAAAATGCTTGAACATCTTTATAGTTCAAAAAATATGCGTTTTTTGGAAGAAAAAATGTACGTTAGGAAGATTTCTATAGAAAATTGTGATTATATAAAAAATCAATTTTTTAATTCTACGTCTGATTATGATTTTTCGGAAAATTCTTGGATAAGTAATAATAAAAATTGGAATAATAAAACTCTTTTAAAATTTATATTAAATAAAATTGAAAACTATACTTCGGAAATATATGTAAGAGATGTTTCGTATTTGGGGTTCTCATCCGTATATATAAGCATACCTAAAATGTCTTATATGAGAATCTATGATTTTTACAGGGTTCAGGAAACATTAGCTCTTTTAAACTGGTGTCTTAAAAACGAACAAGATGATGTAGCTTCAATAAAAGGACTGTTTAATGCTTTGGTCATAAGAGAAGAAACTAAATTTTTCTTGAATGCGACATTTTCCGAATATCCGAATGAATATATCAAATTACTTTGTGCTTTATATTTAAAAGATTATGAAAATGTTAAATTATTTTCTGATATAATTATTGAGAACAGCAAGGATATTCATTTCTTCAAAAAAGAGTTCTTATCTAAAATTGTGGTTATGAAAGAATATTCAGTTTTAAAATTAAGCGGATATGATGATAAAAGGATTTTATCGGAAATTAAAGACAAATTTAGTGAAGAAGAAGTTAAAAAGTTTATGTTATTTTTAAAATATTTATCTGCTGACAGAATAAGAAAATTAATTAATATATATAATGATATGCAAAATCATAAGTTGCAATATAATTTGCATAAAGAACAAATTGACAAAATTATTTCAAATCTATCCGTTAAATATAAAGAAGGTGTTAAAAATCAGTTAAAATTAAAAGATATATTTGAAATTGAATAGTATGGATGATAATAAAATAATTTCATTAATTTTACACCAAAATCAAATCAGGAGCATATACACATTTATGCTCCTGATTTTGGGAAAGCATAAATTCATATAGCGGATTTAAACTAAATTTATGCAAAAATTTGTTTCGATTTAAACCAGTTTTACTCTTTTATAAATTAATAAAGTTCAATAATTTTTTTTGTAGCGATTTCTGCAAGGTTGTAAATTTCGTCAAGTTGAGATTTTGTAAACGGTGCAGCTTCTCCCGTTGCCTGAAATTCTATTAATTTTGAAGATTTTGTCATAACTACGTTACTGTCAACCTGAGCGTGCGAATCTTCCGAATAATCCAAATCAAGCTTAATTTCACCGTCGATTAAACCGACTGAAACTGCTGCAATCGGCTCTGTAATCGGATTTTCGGAAATCTTACCTTCTTTTATTAATTTTTCAAAGGCAATATTCATTGCAATAAATCCGCCGCAAATCGAAGCACAACGTGTTCCGCCGTCAGCCTGAATAACGTCCGCATCAACGGTAACGGTTCTTTCGCCCAATTTTTCCAAATCAACGCAAGAACGAAGACTTCTGCCTATTAATCTTTGGATTTCCTGCGTTCTTCCGGAAATTTTTGTTCTTTCTCTTTGACATCTTGTATGAGTAGCGGACGGCAAAAGCGAATATTCGGCGGTAATCCAGCCCCTATTATCCGTTTTATCCATCCATTTCGGCTTACCGTCTTCAACCGATGCCGTAACAATAACTTTTGTTTCTCCAAACTCGATTAAAACGGAACCCGGTGCATGTTTTGTATAATCTTTTGTAATTTTAATATTTCTGAGTTCGTTGTTTTTTCTGTTATTAAGTCTTTCGCCCATTGTTCCCCCTCGGATTTTAAAATTCTATATGAGATATTATAAATGAATTAAAAAAAATCGTAAAAAATTGTAAATTTTTGTTAAAAACATATTTTAAGATGACAATTTTTCTTAAAAAAAGTTTTAATATATATAGAGTTACAGTAAGGAGTATAGGATCATGAATATTTCAGCATTAAAATCGGTCGGAAACTACGTTGGTACAAGCGTAAAAAATTTACCTAAAAATGCACAAATTTTAAAAGGCGGGCTTGATAATTACAAAAGTGATGTTCTCATAAAAAACATGTCTGACGTTAAAAAATATTATAAACCAGGAAGTGAAGGAATGAAGAAGGCTTACTCAAAAATTATGGATAAAGCCGTAAAAGATTTCTCTTCAATTCAAAAACAAACACTCGCAGGTGCAGGTGCCGTTGTTGCAGGAGTTGCACTTCTTGGCGGTATAGTAAAAGCTGCGGTTAACAAAAGCGAAAAATAATTAATTTTTTAATTCATATAAAAAAGTCTTCATTTTGAAGACTTTTTTTATTTAGGCTTTTTTCGTAAATATCTTTGTGCTAAATTATTCTTACGTGTATTTTCAAAGGTGTAGAATTATGCAAGAAAAATTTTATTTAACGACAGCTATTGATTATGTAAACGGTGTACCACATATCGGACATGCTTACGAAAAAATATTATCCGATGTTATTATCAGACACAAAAGACAGCTTATGAATAATGCGTTTATGCTTACCGGAACCGATGAACACGGAGTTAAAATTCAAAAAACCGCAGCTTCAAAAGGGTTGACTCCGAAAGAACTTTGCGACCAAAATTTCTCCGCTTTTGAAACGGCTTGGAAAGAACTTGAAATAAGTTACGACAAAATAATAAGAACAACGGACGAACAACACGCAAAAACCGTTAAACAAATATTCAAAAAACTGTTGCAAAACGGAGATATATACAAACACCAATACACCGGCTTATATTGCAGCGGTTGCGAATCTTTCTTAAATCCGAAAGATTTGACGGAGGACGGCTTATGTCCCGACCACTTGAAAAAACCCGAAGAAATTACCGAAGAAAATTATTTCTTTAAATTATCAAAATATAAAGACAAAATTGCGGATTATATAAAAACTCACCCCGATTTTATAAAACCGGCACAAAGAGTTAACGAACTGTTAAATCAACTGAAAGATATTGAAGATATTTCGGTTTCAAGAACAAAAGAATCCGTAGGTTGGGGAATAGGTGTTCCCGGCGACGAAACACAAACAATTTATGTTTGGATTGATGCTTTATCAAACTATATTACGGCAATCGGATATGATATCGAAAATCCGTCGGAACAATTTAATTCCTTGTGGCCTGCGGATGTCCACGTTATAGGTAAAGATATTATAAAATTCCATTCGATTTATTGGATTGCAATTTTAATGTCCTTGGGCTTGCCTTTGCCGAAAACAATTTATGCTCACGGCTGGATTACCATTGACCAATCAAAAATGAGTAAATCTTTGGGTAATGTTATAGCACCTTCCGATGTTTTAAAATCTTTTAATTTGGAAAAACCCGACGCCTTCAGATACTATATGGCTGCTGCCGCATTATCAGGTAAAGACGGTAATTATTCCGACGAAGATTTCAAAGAAAAAGTTAATGCCGATTTGGCAAACAATATCGGTAATTTATTGAACAGAACTTTGAATATGTGCGTTAAATATTTTGACGGAGAAATAAAAGAAGAATTTATTTCGGATAAAACATCTAAAATCGCAATTATGGCGGATAATACCAAAACACGAATTATCGAAGCATTTAACAATTACGAAGTTGCGGAAGCCGCTAATTTGATTGTTTCTTTTGCCGATTTCGTAAATAAATACGTTACGGGAAATGCTCCTTGGACATTGGCAAAAGAAGGAAAAATGGTTGAATGCGGTTACGTAATTTATAATGTGCTTGAAGCTATGAGATATATTGCAATTTTCTTATATCCTTATTGCCCGAATATTTCGGAAGATATATTAACTCAATTAAATCAAAAGATTGATTTTAAATATGAAAATCTAAAATGGGGCGAAATAAAAGCAGGTGTTATAACGGAAAAATCCAAAATTAAACCCGTATTTTTAAGATTGGATTCCGAATTTGCCACCGATAAGAAAAAAGGGGCATAAAAATTGTTGTATGATGAGGCTAAACAAAACTATATTACCGTTAAAGCAATGCTTGATAAAGCATTAAAAGTTTTTGACGTCGATTCTTTGAAAAAATCAATAATTGAAAATGAAGCAAAACTTCAGCAAAGTGATGTTTGGTCAAATCCCGATATTTCTTCAAAAATTTCACATGAAATAAAAGAAGACAAAGATAATCTTGAAAAATTATCCCATTGGAAAAATTTTTTGAGCGATATTGAAACTTTTTTGGAACTTTACGAAGAAACAAAAGATGAGTCAATGCTTATTGAAGCTGATAATATTTCAAAAATGTTAACCTCCGAATTGGAAATATGGGAAGTCGAATCAACATTAAGCGGCGAATATGATAAGTCCGATTCAATTATAACCGTTAATGCCGGTGCGGGCGGAACGGATGCTCAGGATTGGGCTCAAATGCTATTGAGAATGTATATGCGTTGGGCGGAAGATAAACATTGGAAAGTTGATTTGATTGAACGTTCCGACGGAGAAGAAGCAGGAATTAAATCCGCAACAATTAAAGTCTGCGGGAAATATGCGTACGGACTTGCGAAAGCAGAAAAAGGCGTACACAGATTGGTCAGAATTTCTCCTTTTAACGCTAACGGAAAAAGACAAACGAGTTTTGCAAGTTTGGAAGTAAGCCCGGTAATTGAAGATTTCAGTAAAAAAATCGTTATTCCGCAAGAAGATATTGTTGTGGATACAATGCGTTCCGGCGGTGCAGGCGGTCAAAACGTAAATAAGGTAGAAACGGCGGTTCGTATTTTGCATAAACCGACGGGAATTGTTGTCAGATGTCAACAACAACGTTCTCAACTTCAAAATAAAGAAACGGCAATGCAAATTTTGGCATCAAAACTGTTGGCAATAAAACAAGCCGAACATGAAGAAAAATTAATGAAATTGAAGGGACAATCGGTTGATATAAACTTTGGTTCGCAAATTCGCTCTTATGTCTTTCATCCTTATAAAATGGTAAAAGATCACAGAACAAATTTTGAAGTCGGAAACGTGGAAGCCGTAATGGATGGTAAAATTGACGGTTTTATAGAAGCCTTCCTTAAACAGAATATAAAAATTGATTAACGCAAAACAGAAAATCCGATTTATACAAATCGGATTTTCTGTTAATTATTGCTATACCTATATTTAAACTTAGAATTACCAGCCCGGACATACAGTTACAGATCTTTTATAGCCATCTACTTTAAAATTACTTGTAGTACAGTTCTCGATAGAATCAGATGAAGCATAACCCACCATAGTGAATTTTATGCAATGAATGTTCTCGTCACCACACAAAACTCTTCTAAATGCATTACTATCGTCATTACATTCATAGTAATCACGCACTTCAATTTCTTCCCCCATAGCTACATCACGACAATGGATCAAACCACCATGCCAGTCATCATCCGCAGCGGGAGTTGTATCTTCTTCTTCCTCAGCAGGCGTGGTGTCCTTTTCTTCTTCACGATACTGACGACAATAAAAAGAACAATCAGGTAGATTATATCCTATGATACAATTATCCGGTTTTGGTTCGTTTGTACATTTGGTTTCCTCTGTTTCACACGAATCGCCGACAC